>DAOVPH010000072.1 GCA_030629295.1 Candidatus Latescibacterota bacterium
GACCCACGGTTTGAACCCACTAGTTTTGATATCGCCCAGGAACTGCCTGAAAGCAAAAGGGGTAACTGGATGAAATATATTGAACAGACTGAAATCACCCCTGGCCACTGGAGCAACTATATCAAGGCAGCCGTTCTGCGACTTCAGGAGAGATGTGAAGATAAGGCCCTGAAGGGAATGAATATTATGGTAAACGGCGACATTCCCTCTTCTGCCGGGCTTAGCTCATCTTCAGCCCTGGTGGTAGCAACAGCCTTAGCCATGGTGAGACTGAATAACTTAGATATTTCCAGAGAAGAACTCGTGGAACTATGCGCCCAAGGAGAATGGTATGTAGGTACCCGGGGTGGAGCGGGAGATCAGGCCGCAATGCTCTTTGGAAAAAGAGGTTACATAACCCACATGAGATTTTTCCCCTTCAGACAAGAAGAGATAGAGTATATTCCCTTTCCCCATGGTTATAAAGCACTTATCTGTAATTCATTGAGACACGCCAGCAAGTCGGGTTCAGAGCGCAGCGCATTTAATCAAACCATCGCTGCCTACGAAACGGTGCTGATGTTGATAAGAGAGATTCTACTCAGAGAGAAGGGATATTCCCCTCAGTTTGTGAAGGACAGGGTCAAACACCTCCGGGATGTGAATGAGAAAACCTTGGGAGTTGGAACAGAGCAGGTCTATGAAATACTTAAATATCTGCCAGAGAGAATGACCCGCCAGGAGCTTTTGGCCAGGTTGCCTTCCCATCGGGAAAGGTTGCTGCAGATATTCAAGACGCACGAGGATCCTCCCGACGGATATAAGGTGAGACAAGTTGGCCTGTTCGGATTGGCTGAGTGTCAGAGGGGTGAGATAACTGCCCAGTTGCTAAGAAATGGAGAAATTGATAGATTTGGGCAACTTATGTATATTTCCCACGACGGCGACCGGGCTGTCAGTTTCGCTGAAGACGGTACCAAGAAGAGGTGGGACAACCGGGCGGACGATGAATATTTAGACAGGTTAATCGGTGCCCTTGAGAGTCCGGACCCGGAGGCAAGAGAGGGGGCGCGTCTGTACATGCAGCCCGGCGGATATGGTGCCAGTTGTAAGGAGATGGACCAGATGGTGGACATCGCCCATCGGGTACCGGGAGTAGTAGGAGCAGGTCTGACCGGAGCAGGACTTGGAGGCTGCATTCTGGTCCTGGTCAAGAATGAAAATGCTCAGCATGTTATAGATGTATTGACTGAGAAATACTACCTCCCCAGGGGACTTTCCCTAGCAGCAGAAGTCTGTGTTCTCACCGAGGGAGCAGAGGTGATAGACAGTGAAGAGTGTGGAGGGTGAAATGAAAGCGATCGATTTTAGCCTAAGGCTGAAAGATGAGGAATAGTCTATTATGTCGTTCCAAAATAGTATTAAACTCCATACTGTCATTGCGAGGAGCACTTCGCTATCGCTCAGCACAGGCTCCGCGACGAAGCAATCTCTTTGTTTGTAAGGAATTGAGATTGCTTCGCTGGCGTTCGCAATGACAAATTATTGGGCGGGCATTTAGTTAACGTGAGAGTAGTTTTTCAATCCAAAAACTTGAGCATAGGAGGGTAACCTAATGCAGAGAGTGTCTACCAGTCCTGATGGGACAAGATATGATTTGCCGAATGCGGCAGCAGATGAGCAGGAAATCAAGCTTCTGAAAGAAATCACCGCCCAGCAACGTTCAATGGGACGGAAGATTGTAGCCGTCCAGGGATTAGGTTTTGTAGGCGCAGTCATGGCTGCAGTGGTAGCCGACGCGGTCGATAAGGATGGAAAGCCTATTTACTTTGTTCACGGTGTCCAGCGCCCCTCAACCAGGTCTTACTGGAAGGTACCGGTCATAAATGAAGGCATCACCCCTGTGGAAGCAGAGGACCCGGAAATACCAGAGATATTTTCCCGAACCGTGAAACAGAAAGGCACCTTAAGAGCAACCTGGCAGGAGCATGCCTTCAGCCTGGCTGACATAGTGGTAGTGGACATCCAATTGGACGCGACCAAGCCGGTGTTCGGAAACGCCGCCAAGGGCTATGTGGAGACCGGAGCCTTCGAGAAAGCCATCACTGTGCTTGGCCAGAATATAGATCCAGAAACTCTGGTCTTGATTGAGACTACAGTTCCGCCAGGCACCTGTCAGCATATCGCAAAACCCATTTTAGCCAGGGAATTTGAAAAGCGAGGAATTGACATCGAGAAGCATCCGCCTCGAATAGCTCATTCTTACGAAAGAGTTATGCCGGGCAGAAATTATGTGAGCTCCATCAGGGATTTCTGGCGTACTTACTCCGGTGTTGATAAAACCTGTGAGGAGATGGCCAGAGAATTTCTCACCAATGTCTTGAACACGGAGAAGTTCCCCCTTTACTGCCTGGGTAATACCAATGCCTCGGAGATTGCCAAGACTATGGAGAATTCTTTCCGAGCCAGTAACATAGCGTTAATCCACGAGTGGGCATTGTTTGCCGAAGATGTAGGTGTCAACCTGTTTGAAGTGGTGAAGTCCATTCGGGTACGTCCCACCCATCGAAACATGATGAACCCTGGCTTTGGCGTAGGGGGGTACTGTCTGACTAAAGACCCGGTGTTGGCGCACTGGGCTTCGATGAACATATTCGGACGCAGGATGGGACTGGATATGGCGGTTGGGGCAGTAGATGTTAACGATCTGATGCCCCTTCACACCCTTGACCTTACCAAGCAGGCTTTAGGTGGAACACTTGAAGGTAAGAAAGTTTGCTTACTGGGGGCCTCTTACTTAAACGATGTGGGAGATACCCGACATTCACCTTCGGAGACTTTCTGGAAGACTTTGGTGAAAGAAGGAGCCATCCCTTCAGTCCATGATCCGCTGGTGAAGGTTTGGCCTGAGATCCCTGAGGCCCGAGTGCACAAAGACCTCTTCGGTTTTTTGAATGGGGCCGATGCGGTGATATTTGCTGTGGGACACAAGGAATATTTGGAGTTAGAGCCTACAGAGGTGGTTAGGGTCACAGGGAAGATTCCGGCCATAATCGATGCCCAGAATCTGCTCATCGATGAGAAGATAAAAGAATACCTAAGACTCGGTTGTGAAGTGAAAGGGGTAGGAAAAGGGCATATTTCCACCTTAAAGGCAGAGACCCAGAGTTAAGATATGTGAACCAGATGATCGAATAAGTTCTCTGCCATACTCGATCCTTTTGTAAAAAGTCTAAAAGCTACCACGGAGACGCAAAGAACGCAGAGAAAAACAAAACATATAATCATCTGATTATTTTTTAAATAGATTCTCTCTGCGTCCTCTGTGCCCTCTGTGGTAAAGTCGGGTTTGGGGACTTTTTACGAAGGACTTGTCCAGCTCTTTGAAAAAAATACTTGACATCCTCGTTCCCCTTGTGTATTATTACACTGTAACCTTTAGGTAACAGTTCTCCTTCCATTTTTGGCAAAAAGGCGGGCTAAATGGCATTAGCACGCAAAATACGCCTGGTGACCTTCCTTTGCTTGGGGGTTGGAGTTATAGCGGCGACCGGCAAATCGCCATCTTGTGGAGATATAAAGACCTCCGTTTCCGTGAGCGAAACTGCTCGCCTTTCAGGGATAGTCCAGGGCAGTCAAACCAGAAAGCCTGTTCCCTATGCCATCTTGAGCATTGTTGAACTTCGAAGAAGGACTGTTTCCGACAAAAATGGGAGATTCACTTTCCAAGATCTCCCCTTTGGCAATCACACTTTGGTTGTAGACAAAACAGGTTACTTCCCCAGAAGCTTTCCGATTGACTTCACTCCCCAGACCCCACAACCGATGATAATCAGCCTTGCTCCGTTAAATAATGATCTATATTTAACGGGGCTTGGACTACGAACTTACAGAGTAGAGCCTATCGTCGTTACCGCATCTCGGAAAGAGCAACCAGCAGATCAGGTCCCCCAGAATGTCACGGCTCTGACAAAAGACGAAATAGAATTGCTGCCTGCGCATAACCTGGCCGAGGCTTTGAATTATGTTCCTGGACTGGCTGTGCAAATCAACGGCGGCCCGGGTAATCTTGCCTATCCGATGATCCAGGGGGCAGAATATCGGCACACCCTTGTTCTCATCGATGGCATTCCGATCAACACCCAGACCGAAGGGTTGGCAGATATATCCCAAATCCCCTTGGAAGAGATCGAGCGAATCGAAGTCCAGAAAGGCCCGGGCTCATCCGTCTGGGGTTCCTCATTGGGAGGGGTGATAAATGTGATCACCAGATCCCCGTCAAAACAGATGCGGGGCGCTCTCGGATTCTCCTTCGGGGAAAGGAATACTCAACAATACCATTTGGGAGCAAGCGGCACAGTCGCCGATGTCGGTTATCTGTTCACCTTCAGGGGGTTAGAAACTGACGGTTTTAGGCCGAAAAACGATTACCAGGGAGACAATCTGTTCGCCAAAGTGGAGACACATATCTCTGAGTCCTCAAAGATCAGCGGGGCTTTCGGTTACAACGATGGGGAAGGTGCAGGCGATGAGTTTAAAGACCTGGGATATCGGACAGACTATAAGCGGAGAAACAGCTATGCGGCCCTTCGGTTAGAGACTGTACCGGCCAATTGGATGGGTCTGAGGATCTTTGTCCAGGGCATAGAACAGGACCTGGAAAGCTGTTTTTTTCAGATTGGCTCGGAGGATCTGCTCTCATCAATCCAGGTTGATGAACGAACCCTCGGGGCTGGTCTTCAGACATTGATCATACTCAACGACTCAAACACAACAACTGCTGGTCTGGATCTTTCTTGGTCAAAGCTTGATTCTGAAAACATCGGTGGGAAACGAGAGGCCAACAAAAAGGCAATCTGGTTCAATAACCAGACCAACACTGACAAATTCACGCTGATCTTGGGAGGGCGATTTGACTATGCCAGTGCTTATGGGAGGCAGTTCAGCCCGAACATTGGAGCAGTTTACAGACTCCCGAAAGGGAAAACCATATTGAGAGCTGTTTTGTCCAGAGGATTCGGCGCACCGCCCTTATCCTTTAAATACTATGAGAATATTAGAAGAGGTCAACTGGCCAACCCTGACATCGAACCGGAGAGGGTGTGGAGCTATCAGATGGGCCTGGAGACCAGCTATATCTCCTGGCTGTGGACAAAATTTGGACTCTACCGTTCAGATGTGTCAGACGCTATCGAAACAGTTATCAATAGGATTGAAAAGACTGCTAAGAAAGAGAATGTTGGCCGGGCCCGACTTCAAGGGGGAGAACTGGAGCTTAAAACAAGCTTGGCGATGGGACTCTCCCTTTTAACTGGAGCTTCCTTCAATGATGTCAAGAACCTCAGAACCAACCAGGTAATCGAGGGCAGGCCCAGAACCGCTTATGATCTCGGGTTAGACTACAAAAGTCCAATTGGGTTTCAAGCAAGCCTGAGGGGCCATTACCTCTGGTGGAACCAGCCGGAAGAGCGTAAACCCAAGGATCGGAGGTTTCTCTGGGATGTGAGATTTTCTCAGAAACTGGCCGATACGCGCTTTGGGGGCTTCAAAGCAGCCCTGTCCGTCCATAACATATTTAACACCAAGTCCGGCTGGACATATTGTTATCTGTTGCCAGGAAGATGGATAGAGGGGCAGGTGAGCTATGAATTTTAAGGTTGTGACGCTCGGTTATTTCTGTGTCTCCCTTTTCTGTTTGAATCTTACCGGCTGCGAAAAGGCGAAAGAAGAGACTGCAAATGCGAAGATAGTGATTGGGACATACTCCCAACCTGCTCCGTTAGACCCACTGAAGACAAAAGAGACGATTTCAACTCAATTGACAGGCCTCCTGTACAATAAACTGACCAGCTTGAACGAAGAATATCAGGCCGTTCCCAAACTGGCGGAGTCCTGGGAGATAAAGGAGAACGGACTCAGGTGGGTGCTTCATCTGAGGAAAGGGGTCCTCTTTCACGATGGGAAAGAACTCGGGGCTGAGGATGTCGTTTTTACCTATAAGAGAGTCAAGCACTTAAGAGCGACAGAGTTCGAGAACTTAAGGGAAATTGAAGAGAGGGACAGATATACTGTGGAAATCGCCCTGAAGAAATCGAATGTCGGTTCCCTGCTGTACTGGTTCCGTATCCCCATAGTCTCCCGGCAGTCTTATCAGGAAGCAGGTGCCATCAAGCCAATCGGGACAGGGCCGTTCAAACTAAAAGAGTGGATGGTGAACGATCGGATAACATTTGAGGCGAACAGGGACTATTTTGAGGGCGAGTCTGACATCCGGAAAATTGTCGTCCAGGTCTACACAGACTACGAGGCACTGCTATCGGCATTCCTGAGGGGCGAGGTGGACATCCCCCTCCTGATAAAAGTTGCTGATGTGAGATTGCTCGAAAACAACCCCAAATTTCAAGTACTTAGAACAGCAAGTCCCTTTTACTACACAATCTTGTTCAATCTCAGGGACCCTCTCCTCAAGGAGAAAAAGATGCGCCAGGCATTGTGCTCTGCTGTAAACAGGGAGGAACTGTTGGGGACTATCTCAGAGGGCAGAGGGACATTGGCCCGTAGTCCCTTTGCCTCGCCAGTCTGGGCCGACACCTCAGGGGTGGAGGAATACGACCCGGAAACAGCGGAAGGACTGCTGAACGGGCTTGGCTGGAAGAAAGATCCGGCCGACGGCCTTTTCAAAAGAGACGGCAGGACCTTAGAATTTCAACTGGCCTATTCTTCCAAAGATCCCTTGTTTAAGAAGATTGCCCACTGTCTCTGGCTGCAGTTTCAAAGGAGAGGTATCAAGATCGAATTAGCCCCTCTCGAACCACGAGCCTTGCTCGATAGACATCTACGCCCTTTGAAGTATCAACTGGCGATTTTCCAACTTAATACTGGTACGGATCCCGACTTTGCCTCCCGCTTTTTCTCAGCAGGACAGATTGGAGACTGGAATCTTACCGGTTATGTAAGCAACACAGTGGACAGCTTGTTCGTATTGGGGCGGATGATCTCCGCTGCCAGAGAGAGGAAAGAGATATATCGAAAAATCGACAGAATCCTCAGTGAGGAGTATCCTATAGTCCCGTTATTTTTCCCAAGCCACTTTGTTGTTGCAAGTTCACGAGTGGAAAACTTATGGTATTCTAAGAGCGAAAATTTGCTCAAGTCTGCAAGATACTGGAAGTTGAAAGCTAAGGAGTAACCATTACCACTAACTGTTACCTAACAGTAACATTAGTGTTACCTGATAGTAACATTACTGTACCTTTTGAGCCCAATATAAGCCGAGCCATTTTTGAGCTATGATTGCCTCTGTTTTGGTGAATCATTTGGGGTAACAACGGCTATTCTAAACCTTATAGGTAATGGTTGGCTATGTATAGGTAAAACATAGCCTAACGCCAAAAACATATTTGGCATAGAAATTGCAGATTTTTAACCTAAAACTGCTGGAAGGGGGTGAAGACTTTGAAGATCATTAAGAAGGGATCAAAGAAGGTGTCAATGAACGGTCCCAAATCCTGCTGCTGGGGTATCTTTGGAGCTTTTTGGGAGTAGATTGCACTTTTTATTAGGTTAGTGTTTTCCTCGATGGATTTAAGAAGCGGAAAGGGCCATCTCTCAGCATTTCCGCTTCTTCTTTAATTTCAACAACCTATCAAAATGAAACTCTCGAGATTCACAATTTCTGTTCCCAACTATCCTACCCCTAAGGAGACTCTGCTGTTCAATACCCTGACCCAATCCTTAGTGGTGGTTGAAGAGGGTCTGCAGAAGGCCCTTGACAGGCTTCCTTTGGCAGAAGATATCGACCAAAAGACCTCTGAATACCTGAAAGCCCTGGAAGAATGCGGCACTGTGGTGGGCGATGAGGTCGACGAGGACAAGGTTCTGCGACACTGGTTCGATCAGCTTAAGTACGATACCAGCACCCTTGAAGTGGTTGTTCTA
>DAOVPH010000178.1 GCA_030629295.1 Candidatus Latescibacterota bacterium
AGCGGCCAACTGAACCAGAGCCAGCCTCTGCTCTCTGCGGGGCTTATCACCTCAGCAACTCGAGCCTGCTTCCGTGTTACGCCTACGGAAAGCGCGCTTCTTTTGGTTACTTTTCTTCTAAAGAAAAGTAACATATAGCATTGTAAAATAAGAGGAGTACATTCCTGAGATTCAAAAGGTTATGTCCCGAAAGAAGAAAGTTGTGAAAGATCGGTTATAAACAATCGAGCCAAAGATGCGACAACTATCCACAGAGCTTATCACTGCCGAGGTGGCCCGACTTTGTATTGAAGCCAATTACAACTTGGGCGGGGATGTAATCGAAGCACTTCGAAAGGCAGTTGAGCAGGAAGAATCACCTCTGGGCAAAGAGATATTACAGCAGCTTCTCCAGAACGCCGAAATCGCCCGCAGAGAAAAGATGCCTATCTGCCAGGATACTGGCTTTGTGGATATATTCTTGGAGATAGGTCAAGAGCTAAGAATAGTGGGGGGAGATCTGACTGAGGCGATAAACGAAGGAGTAAGAGAAGGATATAAAGAGGGCTACCTGCGCAAGTCTATCGTCTCCGATCCCCTCGGCCGCATCAATACCGGGGATAACACCCCGGCGGTAATTCACACCGAAATAGTGCCTGGTGATAGGCTTAAAGTATCTGTGTTGCCCAAGGGGGCTGGCAGCGAGAATATGAGCGGCCTGGCGATGTTGAGGCCTGCCGATGGCGTAGAGGGGATAAAAAGATTCATTCTTGACTCGGTGGAAAAGGCAGGTGGCAATCCCTGTCCTCCGCTTATCGTGGGGGTAGGCCTGGGGGGAACAGCGGAGAAGACGCTCTATTTAGCCAAAAAATCCCTGCTCCGTCCATTGGGCAGCCCCCATCCCGATTCTAAAATATCTCAGTTAGAACGAGAGTTGCTGGAGGAGATAAACGCAACAGGGATCGGTCCCTTGGGACTTGGCGGCAGGATAACAGCGCTGGCAGTACACATCGAGAGCTATGCCTGCCATATAGCCAGTCTCCCGGTGGCGGTGAACCTCCAGTGCCACGCCGCCAGACACAAAGAAGCAATATTGTAGCAAGACGAGAGAGGAGAAAGGTCTGAATTGAAGAAAATAACCACACCGCTGTCCGACCAGGATGTCTCTGGTCTGCGAAGTGGTGACCGAATTCTGTTGAGCGGGGTTCTTTACGCCGCCAGGGATGCTGCCCACCGGAGGCTGATCGAGGCGCTACAGAAGGGAGACCCGTTTCCCTTTGAGCTTCCTGGGCAGGTGATCTACTACACCGGCCCTTCTCCCGCCAGACCGGGCAGACCCATCGGCTCAGCCGGTCCCACCACCAGCTATCGGATGGACCCTTATACTCCTCCACTTTTAGCCCAAGGACTAAAAGGCACTATCGGCAAAGGTGCCCGCTCGCTCCAGGTGAGAAAGGCGCTGAGAGAATACCGGGCGGTCTACTTTGCCGCCACCGGGGGGGTAGGGGCACTGCTTTCTCAGCACATAGTTGAATCAGAAATAATAGCCTACGAAGACCTGGGACCGGAGGCAATAAGAAAGCTCCTGGTAAGAGATTTCCCCGTGGTTGTGGCGAATGACATCTACGGCAACGACCTGTATGAGCAGGGAAGAGATAAGTACAGGAGACAGTGATTAGTCATCGGTTATTAGACATTAGTTGGGGGATCAGATAGAGGAGTGGATTGAAAAAGCGGGACGATGAGGAAGACAGAAAAGAGAAAGAAATCTTTCTGGGAGAAGGTGCGAATACCTCTTCCCCGGCAGAGAGGAGGTTTTCACTCTACGTCTAAAGGCAGGCGAGGCTACCTCAGAAGTCGAGCTAAGAAGGAACTGACAAGGTTGCTGGGCGAGAACCGCTCGTCAGAGGCGCGACCAAACCCAGAGGCTGACACCTCAGAATCCCCTTCCAGAAACCATTCTCCCCAGAGCTGATCCTGAAATATTAGGTGCCCCGGTTGTCCCTGCTCTCACCAGGAAGGAGCCTCTGTTCCTGCTGCTGGCTTTTACTCAATTTATGGGGTTTTTCATCCCTAGTGTAGCGTTTCAAAGATAACATTGCAAATCCTTCTGTCATTGCGAAGAGCACTTCGCTATCGCTCAGCACAGGCTCCGCGACGAAGCAATCCCACTGAATTCCAGCTACTTAGAGATTGCTTCGCTATCGCTCGCAATGACAAGTTATTGTAACATTATTTGGGAAACGATCTACTAGCGAGGGCAATTTATTCCCTCGTTAAATTTTGGCAGAGAAAGGATATGTGGCAAAATAAATGAGAAAGAAGAGCAAACATCAGGGTTCAACTTCCGGACGGCGCCAGAGGGCTGCCTCGATCTTGGCCGATTTAAACCCAGTCCAGAGGGAAGCTGTGGAGCAGACTCACGGTCCCCTTTTGATCTTAGCCGGCGCCGGCAGTGGCAAAACCAGAGTGCTCACCTACAAAGTCGCCTATCTGGTCAGAGAGCTTGGGATCAGTCCTTGGAAGATTCTGGCAGTTACCTTCACCAACAAAGCCGCCCAGGAGATGAAACAGCGGATAGAGCGATTAGTGGGCAAGGTAAGCCTGAATATGTGGCTCGGCACCTTCCACTCCATCTGTGCCCGGATCCTTAGAAGAGAAGCGGGCAGCGCTGGAGTTGACCCCAATTTCGTTATCTATGACACCGCTGATCAGTTGACAGTGGCCAAGAAGGCGCTGGAGAAGCTTGAGATCTCCAAAGAACAGTTTTCTCCCAAGATGGTGCTGGCTAAGATAAGCTGGGCCAAAAACTCCCTGATCGCCCCCCAGGCGCTTGTCCAGCAGAGCGGCAACTTCTTTGAACAGACCATCGCCCGCATCTACGGGGAATATCAAAAGGGGTTGAGGGAAAGCAATGCCTTAGATTTCGATGACCTATTGATGAAAACAGCGACGCTATTTGACTCAAATCCCTCCGTGCTGGAGAAATACCAGAACCGGTTTCAGTTTGTTCTTGTGGATGAATACCAGGACACCAACCACGCTCAATATGTGCTGGTGAAACAATTGGCCTCCCAGCACAGAAACCTCTGTGTAGTGGGCGATGACGATCAGAGTATCTACGGGTGGAGAGGGGCAGATATCCGTAATATCCTTGACTTTGAACGGGACTACCCCGAGGCAAAGGTGATCCGGCTGGAGCAGAACTACCGTTCCACTAAAAGTATCTTAGCGGCAGCCAGCGCAGTGGTGGAAAAAAACCTGGGACGAAAAGGGAAAACCCTCTGGACAGAGAAAGCAAAGGGAGATAAACTCACCCTTTTCGAATGTGCAGGCGAAAGAAATGAAGCAGCGCGAATCGTCGAGACCATCCTGGAAGAGAAGGGCCGCAACGGCCGCTCATTGAATGACTTTGTCATCTTGTACCGCACCAACGCCCAGTCACGGGCGTTAGAAGATGGACTGAG
>DAOVPH010000223.1 GCA_030629295.1 Candidatus Latescibacterota bacterium
AGGGTTCCCTCTCTGTTCTCTCTGACCCCACAGATTCCTCTCTTAGTGGGAGCAATAACACAGCGGTGGGAACAGAGGTTGCATTTAACCTTGTTCTCCTTTAGCCTTTCATATAACATTGCCTCTCGCATAGACTATCACTTCTCAAGAAATTTTGGATGAATTGTTGAGCTTCGTTCCTCAACCCAACCTACAACTAAGCACAGCCCCGTGAGAGTGATCAGGGGAAGAAACAGAGTCCTTCCCCTGGGCGGTTAAAATATACTGATGCAGATGAACAAACCTTTTCCCCATGCACTTAGTATTTTCTCATCATCTCTCTTATCTCTTTGGTAATTCTAAGCGCATCCTGGTATTTTCTCTGCCACATATTCCTTCCGAAGATAAGTCCATCCACTCCCGCTTCCAAGCAGGCTTTTGCCTTGTTCAGCAGGTCTTCGTCGGATACTTTGCCTCCACCGGAGACTAACACTCCGGTTCTGCCCGCTGATTGCACCACCATCTTCAGCGCTTCTTCAGCAGGGAGATCTTTGTACTGGTTGTAGCCTTTGAACGGACCCTTGGGGTCGTATTCACCACCCTGGGGAGGTTTAGGAAGGTTGAGTTTTACTAAGTGGGTACCCAACTCGTTAGCCACTCTGGCGGCGTAGTCGACCATGGCAAAGCTGTCTCTGCCGCCGTGCAGCTCGGCGAATTTACCTCTGGGATAAGCCCACATAATCACAGGTATCCCGAACCTCCGGGCTTCCTGACGCACTTGCATGAATTGCAAAAAATCTCTGTCCTGGCTGGGAGAACCGACATAGAGGGTGTAGCCGATGGCATCGGCACCCAACCTCACTGCATCTTCTACATCTGCATCTAAGGGAGAGAAAGCATCCTCATCGGAAGGGATATTGGTCTTGCCATTTATTTTCAGGATCAGCGGGACCTTACCTGCATATTTCTTGAAATGCCTCTCTGCCAGCCCTATGTGGCAAACTATTCCAGAATACCCTCCCTCTTCGGCTAAGCTAAGCTGAAACTCGAAATCTCCACTGGGAGGGTTAGGAAAGAAATCACCGGGGCCGTGCTCCAGACCCTGATCAATAGGCAAAAACATCATTTTCCCATTGCCAGGTCCGTGATTGTACATAATCTCGTACAATCTTCTCTTCTCACCAGCAGTGATCCAATCCAGATCCAAGCTGAATTTCTCTGCTCTTTTCCCTTCTCTTAAGGCCTGTTCAATCTTTTCTACCTTGTGCATCCTTTTTTTGACTCCTTTTCTGTTTTTATCAGTTTAGTATTATAGTCTGTCTTATCACATTATCCTATATTTATTTAACTTATTTAACAAAGTATCACATCAACTCTCCTCCTTTCTTCTTCCACGATTTTTTGAGTTTACTGATTATCATCTGTCTTTCCAGCGAGGGAATTCTATCGAGGATCAACACCCCCTTGAGATGGTCTATCTCGTGCTGGATAACTCGCGCCAGCAATCCTTCGGCCTCTAAGGCTATCTCTTTGCCTTTGAGGTTGATCGCCGTGACCGCTATTTTTTTGCCCCTTTTGATCTCCAGATAAACATCGGGAATACTCAAGCATCCCTCTTCTGCTATGTCTCCTCCTTCTGTTTCAATGACCTGGGGATTAATCAGCGAGATTGGGCCCTGACCGATGTCGACGGTGGCCACCTGGATTAGCATTCCCACCTGGGGAGCGGCTAATCCCACGCCTTTGAATATATACATTGTTTCAAGCATATTGTCAATAAGATTTCGCAGCGAATCGCTGAATTCTTCTACTTCTACCGCAGCAGAGCTCCTTCTTAAGACCGGATCGGGATATTTCCTGATCTCCAGCGGAGACATTTAATTCTTCTCCCTTGGTAAACGAAAACAGTAACCTCTTTGTTGATTTGGACAAAATTGCTTGGGGACTCTCTTTTCTTGTTCAGTAAATATATCTAAAAAAGAACCCTCTGTCAATCCCAAAGTATCTGCGAGTGACGGGGTGTGTTCTCTGATTACTCACAACTCAAATTTCCTCTACACAGCGTCAAGTCCCCACACATAAAAATCCAAGGGGAACAGGCAATTAAGTAGTCTCTTCTGGATTACATTCTCCCCGAAATCCTCTGTCGAAGGGCCGAAAAGGAACCTTACCAATTCTATATCCGATAAGAGAATCACTTCCTGTGACACCTCAGTTGTTATCCCCAACTCTTCTCTCACAATTATAGTAGCTTGCTGTTCACTTTGATCCATACAGAGAGTGATGCCCATGCCTCGTTCTATCTTAAACAGTTCTGCTTTCTTCTGTAGTTGCCCCTGGAAACAGCGGAGCAGTTTCTCTAAGTTGACCACCTTGATCATCCCCAGGGGAACCACTTCCCAGTAGAAGCTGATTCCGTAAAGGGTGTGGAGTATCAGACTTTCCCTGTAGGGGGTGTAGACCTTAATAGTCTGCATTGGGTAATGGTGGAGCATAAAGGTGAAGAGTTTGGCTGCAGTGGACGGCTCGCCTCCGAATTCAATCACTTCATTGCCGGAGAAA
>DAOVPH010000005.1 GCA_030629295.1 Candidatus Latescibacterota bacterium
AAACATCAGACTTGGTGATTTAGAATGGACAAAAGAGGCATCTGTGATTGAGGAGAAGGCCTACCGAGACACATGGGGTACGGGCCTGGATTCCTATCTTCAAATGATGTATGACCGGCTGGTCTTGATGCGGGAAATACTGGCAGATAGTGGTTCTATATATGTGCATTTAGACTGGCATGTGGGGCATTATGTTAAGATTATTATGGACGAGATTTTTGGGAAAGAGAATTTCAGGAATGAGATTGTGTGGAAAAGACAAACTGCTCATAGCCATGCTAAAGCAATGGGTAATATCCACGATGTAGTTTTATGGTATAGCAGGGCACTGGAATATATTTGGAATCCTGTGTATCAACATTACTCCATAGATTATCTCGAAACTCATTATCAAAAAAGAGACGCAGATGGCAGAAGATTTGAAGATTTTGATCTTTCATCGCCAGGCAGTGGAGGATATAGATATGAGTGGAAAGGAGTTATCAAGAACTGGAGAGCACCTGAGGAAACGATGAAAAAGTGGCAAAAGGAAGGGAGACTTTACTATACAAAACAGGGGGGTGCACGCTACAAGAGGTATTTGGATGAAATGCCTGGAGTTTCCTTACAGACTATTTGGGATGATATTAACCCGATAAATTCCCAAGCAAAAGAGGCTCTAGGATTTCCCACCCAAAAACCCGAAGCCCTTTTAGAGCGCATAGTCAAAGCCTCCTCCAATGAAAGCGACCTAGTGGCGGACTTCTTCTGTGGCTCCGGAACCGTCCTTGCTGTTGCCGAGAGACTCGGCCGCCGCTGGATTGGGTCTGACCTCTCCAAGTTTGCCATCCACACCACCCGCAAGCGGCTTTTGGACATTCCTGACTGCAAGCCCCTTGAAGTCTTGAACCTGGGCAAATACCAAAAGGCAAAATTGAAAGAGAATGGCGTTAGCCGATATATTGACTTTATCCTGAAATTATACCGTGCTGACTCCCTCTCCGGCTACACTATTCTTCACGGAAAGAAAGCGGGAAGGATGGTGCATATTGGGGATGTTGACTCCATTGTGACTGAGCGAGAGATAAGAGAGACAGTTAAGGAGTGCGCTTCGGCTGGGGTGAAGTCTGTGGACATCTTGGGCTGGGACTTTGAGATGGGTCTCCATGATTTGGTAGACAGAATTGGAGATGAATATTCAGTCAAAATCCGGCTGGTGCAGATCCCGAGAGAAGCCTTGGAGGTGCGGGATGCCACCAGGGAAGAGGTGAAGTTCTTCGACCTGAACTACCTGGAATTGGAGCACAAGTTGAATAGTAAGACCTTGACGATTGCCCTAAAGGAATTTGTCATCTCTAACCCTGAGTATCTACCTGGGGAGGTAAGAGAGAAGGTCAAGAAATTCACCGACTACATTGACTACTGGGCTGTAGACTTTGACTACAAAGACGACACCTTCCACAATATGTGGCAGTCCTTCAGGACAAGGAAGCATCCCAGCCTTGAGACAAAATGCTCTCACACCTATGAGAAAGCGGGGAAATATCAGGTGCTGGTTAAGGTGGTGGATATTTTCGGGAATGATACGAATAAACTGTTGGAGGTGAAAGTATGAACACTGACAACCTATGGGTTTTATACCCTAAACCAGATAGTTTTGTGCATGAACTTGGAGGCCAATTGAAAATTGGTTTGACAGTTCAAAACCTCTCGGATACCGCATTATACTTCTCAAGAACAGAAATTGCCTCTTCTTGGGCTGACAGAAAGAGGGGGATAAAGCCTATAGAAAGAGAGGAATATCTTCCTGCTCGTGCCTCCATGTTTTTGACGGAGTTCAACCTGACCCTTCCTCAAAAGGCAGGGTTATATTCTATGAAATTTGGACTTGAAACCTGGGTTTATAACTACTACACGGCTGATTGGAAAAATTTAGGAGTGCTCTGGACATCAGACTGGGGATATATTCAGGTAACACCCCGACCTATTTATTCTGTGTTTGTCAGTTGCAGTCTTAGAAAAGAAGATAGTCCGGTAGTAAATCGAATTCTCAATATGATCGAGTTGTGGGGGTTTAAACCAACAACTTACGGCATCAATAAATTTTCAGAGGATCCTTTAAGAATTCCTGATGATATCGATAAAGAAATAGAAAAATCCGATGCTGTAATAGGAATTGCTACCCCAAGAGACTATTCTATTCAGGAAAAAGCTTTTAAAACATTCACTTGGTTACATTTGGAAACAAAAAAAGGAGTAGATAGTGATAAGCCTTTGCTTTTTATCATGGATGAGAGGATAAAACCAGAGGGGCTGCTTGAATTTCCCAAATTTCCGAAAGTTTTTTACCACCCTACTAAACTGGAAGTCTTGGAGCACAAGCTTACCATTGTGATGCCCGGTTTCAGGCGGTGGATTGCTGACAAAAAACAGCAACAATTCTGGGAGGGGCTCGTAAAGGCTGGTCTAATTCTTGGGGGAATCTGGCTTGTAGGAAAGGCCATGGAGGACAAAGAATGAACGTCGTAACCACTCCCTTGCCGATGGTTGAAAGAGAACCTATAGATGAGTTTGCATCCCTTTACTATCATTATGAGATTGAAAAGGAGGTGGGGGTAATATCCTTTCTTAGGAAATATCCTTTTTTGTTGAGCATTCTTGAAGAAACTCCTTGCCAAATTTACCGGATATTCGGTGAGGATATCCTACTGCGTTTAGAGCTCCATCACGACCCTGAAGAAGGTTGGGATGAGCTCTTTATTGTTATCAAATCTGCACACAGCGCAGAGGAAGCAAACAGGCTTGAGAATAGACTTGCCGAAGAGTGGTTCCTTGACAGGATAAGAGACACCAGAGGGAAACTGAACATCACAGAGGAGCCATTATGAGTTTTAATTGGAGGGATTATGTGGATCTCGCTGAAGAACTCCTGAATCGCGAGGAGGAAGCCTGTTTGCGCTCTTCCATTAGCAGGGCATATTATGGTGCATTTTGCATTGCAAGAAATAGGAAAGGGTATAAGAACTATACAGGAGCAGATATCCATTGGAAAGTTATAGATGAATACAAGAATTCAAGTGATAGAAACGAACAAGACATTGGACGAATTCTCGATAAACTCAGAAGATCGAGAAACAAGGCAGACTACAATGAGGATAGACCTATAAGTAAGCCTCTTGCTGAAAGAGCGGTAACTTCTGCAAATCAGATTTTAGCAAACGTCAGGATTCCTTGACCTTATGGCAACGATGGAGTTAGATCAAAAAATTAGACGAACTGTCCAAACCTGGTGGCAGCGGAGATAAATAGGACAATGGGAGTTAGAATTTGATGAGAATTCTGAGAGAGCCAGAAATTGCCGCATTATTATCCGAGCCAAAACCTCTGCCTGAAAATTGGCAGAACCGGTTTCGACTGAAGGACAAAAGGGGCTTTCAACATGAAGAACGTTCCATTGAAGTTTCTGGACAAGGTGGCAATGTGTTCAGGGTCATACTGCGCCGGAATCGAATGAATACCTTTGATTTTTCTATTATTCTGATGTTTCAGGACAAGGATGGTAAGGAATACCGGGTAGTCCGCTACAACGGTAAGCATCCCTCAGAACATACCAATAAGTGGGAAAAGGAACAGGGACAGCCAATTCACACATTCAGTCCAGCCTTTCATATCCACCGAGCAACAGAACGCTACCAGGAAGCTGGATATCCGATTGACGGATTTGCTGAGGTGACGACAGCCTATCATGATTTTCATTCGGCCTTGAATCGGTTTTTCAAGGACAATAACTTTCGACGACCCGAAGATTCACAACTTAGTCTTTTTGAGAGAGGTGAGTCCATATGACACCCGAGACCATTACACAGGAATTCCGAAGGAAAGTCTGTGAAGAGATCCGTCTTGCCAGCGAGGGCGTGAACCGCTACATTGTCTTTACGCCCTTCATGTTTGATGATGGGGATCATCTATGTATCCTTCTGAAACGAGCGGGCGATCGCTGGTATTTAAGCGATGAAGGGCATACCTTCATGCATGTCAGTTATGATGAGATTGACATTGAGCGAGGAACTCGGAGCAAGATAATAGATGCCGCCCTGTTATCCTATGGCATTCGGAATGAAGATGGGGAACTAAAGTCCGTGATCGAGGAGGATGCTTACGGGGATGCTCTCTATAGTTTCGTGCAGGGACTCATCAAGATAACGGATGTTTCCTATCTTACTCGTGAACGAGTACGTTCCACTTTCCTGGAGGATTTCCAATCTTTCCTAACTGAACAGGTTCCCGAGGATCGAAGGGTCTTTGACTACAATAACCCCCAGCGTGATCCTGAGAGAAAATATATAGTAGATTGCCGGGTCAACGGGACACGGCGTCCACTGTTTGTATTCGCTGTACCCAATGACGCCAGGTGCCGTGATGCAACAATCACTTGTCTCCAGTATGAGAAATTCGAGGCTCCATTCGTAGCCACGGCGATCTTTGAAAACCAGGTGGAGATTAATCGCCGGGTGCTTGCCAGATTCAGTGATGTTTGTGAGAAGCAGTTTCCTTCCTTGCAATCCGCAAAGGAACGGTTTGAGCCCTACTGGAAAGGGATAATAGGTGAATAGATAGATGGCGATTATTGAACTCGACCAAGAAATCAAACAAGCTGTCCAAACGTGGCGGGAGAAGAACTATCAGGGAGCAAGCCAGATCACAAGAAGGCTCCTTGACTTCTGGTTCAAGGAGGAACAGATCCTTCCCGATGGCTTCCGTTTTGAATTCTGGAAATGCCAGCGGGAAGGAATTGAGGCTCTGATCTATATCTATGAAATCTGCAAGTACCGGAGTCTTTATGAGCTTGCGAGAGGATTTGGGGTAAGCATTCCAGTTGACCCTACCAAAGACCTCTGGCCCGAATATTGTTTCAAGATGGCCACTGGCTCAGGAAAGACCTGGGTAATGGCCCTGGCAATGGTCTGGCAGTATTTCAATAAGATTTTCGGCACTGACAATGGCATCCGTTACTCCAACCATTTTCTTCTCCTTGCCCCTAACCTCATTGTGCTGGATAGGTTATACGGAATATCAGAGGAGGGCGACATAGATAAAAGTGGCTTTGTCAATAACGCCATTTTCTATAATTTCCCTTTTATTCCTACGGAGTGGCAGGCAGATTTTGATTTACAACTCATCTTCCAGAGTGAGGTCATTCCCAGAACTGCAAAGGGTATCCTTCACCTGACCAATATCCAGCAACTCTATGAGAGAGACACGGAAGGTGCGGTTAACCCATTGGACGAAGCCCTCGGCCCTAAGCCAAAGCGAGAAGAGGAGGCGATTTACGATTCCTTACGTGTAGAGCTTTCTGGATATGAGGACTTGATGGTCTTAAATGATGAAGCACACCATGTCCACAGCGATGATTTAGAGTGGAATAAGGTCATCGCCTATCTGGACTCTTCTCTCAAAGAACACAACAGAGATGGCCTTGTGATGCAGTTAGATTTTACCGCCACTCCAAAGGACCCCCAGGACAACTTATTCCCTCACATCATCTATGATTATCCCCTGGCAGAGGCTATCAGAGATAAGATTGTTAAACGCCCTCGAATCGGAGAGATTGAGAATATCCCTGAACCTCTGGGTAGAGATTTCGTCAAAAAGAACCGTCTGCAAATTGACACGGGCGTGGAGATTCTTGAAGAGTTTCAAAAGGAGTTCCAGGATACAGGTAAGAAGCCTGTCCTTTTCATCATGACGGATGTGACAAGAAATGCTAAGAGAGTAAGGGAGTACTTAGAAAGACAGGGCTTTGCGGGGAAGGTTCTGGAAATCCATACTGATAAGAAAGGCGAAATTACCAAAAAGAACCTCAAAGAGGCAAGATTGGCAGCCAGAATGATTGACAATCCTCACAATCCGTATGAGATTATTGTCAGCGTGATGATGCTTAAGGAAGGATGGGATGTCAGAAATGTCTGCGTGATTGTCCCTCTGAGGGCCTTTGATTCACCGATTTTGCCTGAACAAACCTTAGGCAGAGGTTTGCGGAGGATAGCCCCCCAGGACGAAAACTGGGAGGAGAGACTTATCGTTATTGACCATCCTCGCTTTCGTCAGCTCTGGCAGGCGGAGATTGATAAAGGGGAACTAATTGCCGACTTTACTTCTGCTAAGAAAGCTTATGAACCAAGTAACCTGGTTATGGTAAATCCTGACAGACTTCAGTTTGATATGGAAATTCCCGTTGTAGAAGGTGGGCTCACCAGGGCAGTGCCGGATTTGGCGAGGTTAGACATAGCACGGCTTCCGTCAAGACTCTTCAGGCTATCCGAAATTGAACTGCCAGAGGTAAGGTACCGGGAGAGGGACCTACTGGAACATAAAATTGTCAGGGAGAAAATCTTGGCCTTTGATTATACCGAAAACTTTTTCCTCTACCTCTCGTACGTCTGTAAAGCCATTACATCCAAGACTGGTACCTCAAGTATCTTTGTAGAGCTTGTGCCGAAGGTAAAAACCTATATCGAGAAATACCTTTTTGACCAGAAGGTGGATGGTGAAAATCTGGATGTTACGAAGAAGCTCAACTATATTCCTATTCGGGAGAAGTTGGTGGAGATTTTCTCCGAAAAGATCAATTCACTCTCCAAGAAGGAAGAAAAGGTCAGCATTCCCAGATACTTTAAGGTAAGCGAAACGCAACCCCTTCATACCTCTGAGCCCATCACAAGCGTAAGAAAAGCGGTCTTTGAAACCTTGTCATATTCCAAACACAGTGCTCTTGAAAAGGAATTTATGAGCTACCTTGACGAAAAGGACGAGGTGCAAGCCTTTACTAAGGTGCTTTCCAGACATCCGCTTCATATTCCTTACTACAATCATGAAGGATATTTACGCCATTACCGGCCTGATTTTGTGGTGAAGGAAGAAAGGACGATGTATCTTGTGGAAACCAAAGGGATGGAGGGAGTGGAGGTGCCCATAAAGGACAGAGAGGCCCTGCGTTGGTGTGAGAATGTGCAAAAAATGACGGGGAAACCCTGGAAGTATCTGAAGGTGAGACCGCAAGACCTTGAGACTTACAGAGCTCACAACTTTAAGACCTTAGCCTCAGCGACTGAAGTAAAGAACTAAATAGATTACGCTAAGCAAAACGGTGACCTAATACAGCGCAAAAGGTTTTGCCCTTATTACGAAACGATGTTCCCAAAGGAGAAATGACCAATTATGGTTGAAGAGAAGCAACCCAGCTCTACAGACCGGCTCCAGGGTCAACAGTGGCAGCCCAAGATAGTTGCCTTCCTCTGCCACTGGTGCAGCTATGCCGGGGCAGATCTGGCCGGAATAAGTAGAATTCAGTATCCGCCCAATATCCGGGTGATAAGGGTTCCCTGTTCCAGCCGGGTGAATCCGCTGCACATCATAAAGGCCCTGCAACACGGCGCCGATGGAGTGTTGGTATCCGGCTGCCATCCCGGCGACTGTCACTACGGCAGCGGGAACTACCTGGCCCGGCGTAAATTCGCCTTGCTCAAAAGATTCTTAGAGTTTATTGGAATAGAGCCAGGGAGGGTGCAGTTTTCCTGGGTCTCGGCAGCAGAGGGACAGAAGTTCGCCTCGGTGATCAGGGAGGTCACCGAAGAGGTGAGGAAGCTCGGCCCTGCCCGGAGATTGGTTAAGAATTTGATGAAGTGAGTTTGCAGGCAATTCGAGAGAAAAATAGGCAGATCAAAACGAAGAAGGCTGGACCAATGGATGAAATTGAATCAAAACTGCGACAGACAGCCAAGCAACTGCTCTCCGAAGGCAAGGTTGATCTGCTCATTGGCTATCGGCAGGGATCTCTGCCCTCAAAGACCACCCCCTGTTTTATTACCCAGGAACAGGAAGCCGCCGAGCTGGTATGGAACTCATTTTGCACCAATAACCTTGCTGTCTACCTGCCGGGGTTGTTCAGGCTCGACCCCCGAAGCAAAAAAAGAGAGCAGAAGAAGGTAGGCATTGTGGTTAAAGGATGCGACTGCCGCTCGCTGGTTGGACACCTGAAAGAAGGCCAGGTGCCCCGAGAAAATCTGGTGATAATCGGTTTGCCCTGCCAGGGAATGATCGATGAGAAAAAGATTGTGGCAAAACTTGAGGGAAAGGAAATTATAAAGGCCGAGGAGCAGAATGGACAGATCCTGGTAGTAGACGAAAAAGGACAGGAAATAAGGTTGGCGAAAGAGGATTTCTTGAGAGATTGCTGCCTGGTGTGCCAACATCCAGTTCCTCCCCTGTATGACATTTTAATCGAAGGGAAAACAGCAAGACAAGCAGTTTCAGATGAATACACCGAAGTAAAGGAATTAGAGGAAAGATCCATTGACCAGCGATGGGAATTCTTCCAGAGGCAGATGAGCAAATGTATCAGGTGCTATGCCTGTCGGAACGCCTGTCCGCTCTGCTATTGTCCGGAGTGCTTTGCTGAGCAATCTCAACCCCGCTGGGTGGGAACAACGGATGACCCTTCCGACATTATGGCATTTCATCTGGGCAGGATATTTCACACCGCCGGCCGCTGTGTTGACTGCGGTGCCTGCGAGGCCGCCTGCCCAATGGGCGTTGAACTAAGAAAGCTCACCCGAAAACTGATCAAAGATGTAGGGGAGCTATTCGGGTATGAGGCCGGGGTCTCTGCTGAAGAGCCTCCACCCCTGGCGACTTATAAGCTGGACGACGATGACGAGTTCATTAAATAAACCCGGGTGACGAACGGAGGGGGAGAAAAGGCTTCTCACTTTTCACTTCCCACTTCGCACTTCCCACTTGTTTCCGTGGGAGGGCTCTCCAGAGCCCGAGATAAACCGAAATCAAAGGTGTTTTCAGAGATGACCGAGAAAATCCTTACCAAAGACAAGCAAAAAGAGTTTCTGAGTCGACTGATCAAAGTCTATCAGGTGTTTGCCCCGGTAGAGAAAGAGGGGAATCTGCTCTTCTCTCAGATCAACACCCCAGAGGAGCTGGCAGAGGAGTATCGCAACACCAAACTACCGCCCAAGGAGCTGTTCTTCCCTCACTCGGAAGCCCTTTTCCGTTTCCGAAAAGGACAAGTGATCGAGGAGAGCCCTAACGAGGCCGAGAGAGTGATATTCGGCATGCGTCCCTGCGATGCCAAGAGCCTGACCCTGCTGGATATGGTATTCAATACCGAAGGGTTCAAAGACCCCTATTTCATAGCCAGGAGAGAGAAGACCACCGTAATTTCTATCGCCTGCGCTCAACCTCAAATCACCTGCTTCTGTACCTCCTTTGGTGGCAGTCCCGTCTCAGAAGAAGGTTCGGATATCCTGCTTTTCGATCTGGGTGAAAATTATCTGGTCAAATCCATCACCCCCAAGGGGCAACAGCTTATAGATAGCCTGGGAGGGCTCTTGACTGATGCCCAGAAGTCTGACCTGAAGAAAAGGGACGAGCTGATCAAAACGGCGCTCGCTGAGATGAAATCGGAAATCCCTACTGAAGGACTGAAAGAGAAATTGGAGGGCATGTTTGATTCTCCGATATGGGAGAAAATACATCTTAAGTGCCTTGGCTGCGGTATCTGCACCTATCTTTGCCCCACCTGCCACTGCTTTGATATAGTCGACGAGGCGGTGGATTCCGAAGGCAAGAGGGTCAGAAACTGGGACTCTTGTATGTATCCTCAATTCACAATACAGGCCTCAGGACTGAACCCGCGCCTTTCAAACAAGGAGAGACTGAGGCAAAGGATGATGCACAAGTTCAACTACTCCGTGTCCAACTATGGCCAGACCTTCTGCGTGGGCTGCGGGAGGTGCATCCGCAACTGCCCGGTGAATCTTGACATTCGGGAGATCGTAAAGCTGATAAGTGGGAAGCAAGAAGCGGGGAGAAGTTTTCAATGACGAATCCATACCAACCCCATCTGGCCAAGATTACCAGAATAATAGATGAAAACAAAGCAAGGGACCTGAAGACCTTTGAGCTGGCTTTCTGTGATTCCCAGCAGGCGGAGAGGTTCAGCTTTGTCTGCGGACAGTTTGCACAGGTGTCCGTCTTGGGGGCTGGCGAAGCCCCGTTTGGCATCGCCTCCTCGCCCACCGATCAAGGGTTTCTTCAGTTCACTGTGAAGCGGTATCCCACCGGGACGGTGACCACTGCCCTGCACAATTGCCAGGAAGGCGATCTGATCGGGGTCAGAGGCCCTTATGGCAATGGTTACCCGATGCAGTTGTTAGAGGGCAGCAATGTGATGATCGTCGGGGGAGGATTTGCCTTCACCACCCTCAAATCTCTCACTAATTATATCCTTCATCCGGACAACAGAGGGCGCTTCGGAGAGCTCACCGTGCTCTCTGCTGCTCGCGATCCCGGGGAGATGATATACAAGTACGTGTTGAAAAAATGGAGTGAGCGGGACGATATCCGGCTTATTCTCACCATTGACAAGGAAGCAGAGGGATGGAAGGAGAAGGTGGGATTTGCCGCCCCGGTGCTGAAACAGATAGATCCGTCGTCAAAGAACGCCGTGGCGGTGGTGTGTGGCCCGGCAATTATGATAAAGACCTGTGTCGCTGTTTTACTTGAACTGGGATTTGCCGCTGACCGGATACTCACCTCCTTAGAGATGAGAATGAAATGCGGCATCGGGATGTGCGGCAGATGTAACATCGGCGACAAATATGTCTGCCGAGACGGTCCGGTCTTCACTTACCAGCAGCTTCAAGAAATGCCCAAGGAGTATTGACCAAGCAGATAGATAATAGGAGTAAGCCACAAAGACACTAAGACACCAAGATTAAATAAAACTGACATATTTCCTTTGTGTCTTTGTGCCTTAGTGGCTGAATAGTTGCTACCTGAGGGATACAAATAGATGCAGCAGATAATAGAGAAAGCCCAACAGAATCCGTTAAAGATCGTCTTTCCTGAGTATGAAGATGAGCGCATACTAAAAGCCCTGCCTCGCTTGACAAAAGAGGGAATAGCTTATCCTGTGTTGTTAGGCGAAGAGGAGAGGATTACCCGCAAGGCCAAGGAGCTCGATGTGAATTTAGCAGGTGTGGAGATAGTGAATCCGAACTTCGACCCCAATAAAGAGGAGTATGTGGAACTCCTCTATCAGCGGCTGGTTAAGAAAGGAATAACCAGAGAACAGGCGGAAGAGCGCATTCTGACTTCCTTATCTTACTATGCTGGGGCGATGGTAAAGACAGGAAGAGCTGCTGGGGCGGTCTCTGGCGCTGCCCATCCCACCAGCGATACGATTAGGGCTGCCCTTTATACCATAGGCCCCCAGAAGGGAATCAAGATAATCTCCTCTTTTTCTATAATGAAGCTTTCTGCCTCTACCTACGCAGATCGAGGGTACTTAGTCTATGCCGACTGTGCGGTAGTGATAGATCCCACAGCAGAACAGTTAGCGGACATCGCCATCTGCACGGCAAAATCTGCTGCTCAACTGTTGGAATTGACTCCCCGAGTTGCCCTGCTGTCCTTCTCCACCTATGGTAGTGCTGCCCATCCTTCAGTGGATAAGGTACGAAGAGCCACTGAAATCGCCCGGCAACGCTGTCCCGATATCTTAATTGACGGAGAACTTCAGGTAGACGCAGCCTTAGTACCTGAGGTGGCTCGGAGGAAATGCCCTTCTTCACCTGTGGGAGGGAAAGCGAATATCTTGATCTTCCCCAGCTTAAATGCTGGTAACATGGCCTACAAGTTCACCCAGAGGTTGGCTGGAGCCTCTGTCTACGGACCTCTGCTCCAGGGACTGAGGTATCCTTACGGTGATCTTTCCCGGGGCTGTAGTGTGGAGGATATAATAGGCGTTGCCGCAGTAACTGTAGTTCAAGCTCAACAAAGGAGAAGAAGTGAAAATACTGGTAATTAATTCTGGAAGTTCTTCAATAAAGTATCAACTGTTTTTGATGCCTCAGGAGAAGATATTGGCCAGAGGGCTGTTGGAGAGGATAGGGCTGTCGGGCTCTCTGCTTCACCACGGTCGCGAGGAGAATTCTGAGATAGAAATCTCAACAGAGATAAAAGACCATCACCAAGGATTAAGGATAGTTCTGGAAACCCTTTCACATCCCCAGTATGGGGCCATTGAACAGATAGATGAGATAAATGCCGTTGGCCACCGGATAGTGCACGGCGGAGAAAAATATACTGCCTCCTGTTTGGTGAACGATAACCTGATCTCCACGGTGAGAGAATTCTGTGAACTGGCTCCTCTCCACAATCCTCCCAATCTGGCAGGGATAGAGGCCTGTGAAGAATTACTTTCTTCTGTCCCCCAGGTAGCGGTATTTGACACTGCCTTCCATCAGACCATTGCTGATCACGCTTATCTTTATGCTATTCCTTACGCTTACTATGAAAAGTATCGAGTGAGGAGATACGGTTTCCACGGTACCTCTCATCGCTATGTAGCCTTGCGGGCAGCCCAGATATTGGGTCAATCCTTAACAGAATTAAAAATAATCACTTGTCACCTGGGTAATGGCTGCAGTATCACCGCAGTAAAGGGGGGGAGATCGGTAGAGACTTCTATGGGGTTTACTCCTCTGGAAGGATTAGTGATGGGGACCCGCAGCGGCGACCTCGACCCCGCGGTAGCGTTTTACCTGATGGAAAAGCTGAACCTATCCGTATCGGAGATGAAACAGATATTGAACAAAAAGAGCGGTCTTCTGGGAGTTTCTGAGATAGGCAGCGATATGCGGGATATCTGGAAGGCAAAGGAAACCGGCAATTCCAGGGCAGACTTGAGCCTGAGGATCTTCTGGCACCGGTTGAAGAAGTACATCGGGGCCTATGCCGCAGTTATGAATGGCTTAGATATTCTGGTCTTCACCGCTGGTATCGGGGAGAACGACTATCGCACCCGGCAGAAGGTCTGTGAGGGAATGGATTATCTGGGCATAGAGATAGACGAAGAGAAAAGCGCTGCCGTCCAGGGGGAGGAAGCCATAATCTCGTCTGCTTCTTCCCGGGCGAAGGTCCTGGTAGTCCCCACCAACGAGGAACTGATGATCGCTCGGGATACGTATGAGATAGCAAAAGGAAAAAATCAAGGAACAACACGATGACAATTAAAGGGAGAGCATGGAAATTCGGAGATGGCATAAGTACCGATCTTATCTGTCCGGGCAGATATTTTCACCTTCGCTCTAACCTGCCCGAACTGGCCCGCCATGTATTGGAGGATGCAGACCCGGAGTTCGCCCGGAAGGTTAACAAAGGCGACTTTATAGTTGCCGGTGAAAATTTCGGGTTGGGCTCGAGCAGAGAACATGCGCCCCGAATCATAAAGCTGGCAGGTGTAGGGGCTGTGCTGGCGAAGTCCTTCGCCAGAATATTCTACCGCAATGCCATAAACATCGGATTGCCGGCCTTAGAATGCAGCACGGATGAAATATCTGCTGGTGACCTGCTGGAGGCGGACTTTTCTGCGGGCCTAATTTTCGACCGAACCAGAGGATTGGAGCTTAAAGCCAACCCGCTTCCCCCGGTGATGCTGAAGATCCTCTCTGACGGTGGCCTGGTAGCTCACATCCAGAAATATGGAGATTTTGAGTTAGACTGAACACCAATTCCCTTGATTGCTTTTCCTTCTTGTCAGATGTAATGCCATAATGTCAAAACCCCGAGAGCTTATCCCTCACCCCAGGAGAGACCACATATTCTAATTTGCCCTCTTTTTCAAAGAAGATCAGCGCTTCTACCTCGTCCAACCGTTCAACTAACTCCATCCCTTTCTCCGGCCCCATAACGAAAACCGCTGTGGCCAGAATGTCGGCATCTGTCGCTGTCCGTGTCCAGACAGTGACGCTCACACACCCCCTGGCCGGATAACCAGTGTGGGGGTTCAAAATGTGGTGGTACCTTTTGCCGTCCTTTGTGAAGAACCTCTCGTAATCGCCCGAAGTTGCTACAGCGGGCAATCCCACTTTTCCCACTCTAATGAGCTTTTCCTTCTCTCGGGGATGGCGGATAGCGATTTGCCAGTCTCCGCCGGAAGGCTTTTTACCATACAGGCGAACATCTCCCCCTGCATCCACCAAGGCGCTTTTAGCGCCTCTCTCCTTCAGAAACTCTACAGCACAGTCCACCGCATAGCCTTTGGCTACCCCGCCTAAATCCAGCTTCATTTTTGGCTCCAGCAACCGAACCCTTCCCGCATCAAGCTGAATGTTCTGATAGCCAACCAGAGTGAGTGCAGCGGCAAGTTGCCCCGACAGAGGGACGGCAGGATTGGGTGAGTCAAATCTCCATAACTCTTTTATAAATCCGATGGTAATGTCAAAGGCACCGCCCGAGAGTCCAGCGAAGTATTGGGATCTCCTAAGCACCTGTCCCATCTCTGGCGAAATCGAAACCCGCTCTTTTCCAGCCATTGAGTTAATAGAAGTGATCTCACTGGTGGGGGAATAGTTGTCCATCATCCGGTCAATCCGCTCCATCTCCTGGAAGACCTCGGTGAGCAGATTCTGAGCAGTGGAGCTGTCTTTAGCACACAGCTTGACTGTGACCACCGTATCCATCATAGGACGCACTGCCTCCCAGAGACGTACTGGACGATAAATCCTCCAGAAGGCAAGGACGACAAGCAGTACAAGCAGAAGATAGGAGATAATTCTTTTCACAGTCAGAACTCGATCTTTAGTATCTTATCCTGGAAATGAAGTACCACCCTTGAACCGAAATACCCTACCAGGACACCGGCAAGGACATCGGCGGGATAGTGTCTGCCCAGGTATATCCTTGACAAACCGACAATTGAGGCTACTCCATAGGAGAGCACCCGATATCGGGGATAACGGTGAGCCAGGATAGTAGCCATAGCAAAGCTTCCGGTGGCATGTCCAGAAGGAAAAGAGGAGTTGACCCTGGAGTGGGTTCCCTCAGGCCGTTTTCGGTTGACCGAGAGCTTAAGCACTTGGGCAACTATCGCTGAAGTGGACATCGAAGTGAAGGCAAGCTTGCCTGTCTGTTTCTGGTAATTGTTACCGTAAGTGGAGAACATCAGGCAAAAACAAAGTCCGCTCTCTGGGTTGCCCAAATGGGTTGCAGTTTTCATCAGTACATCCATCGTCGGGGAACGGTAAGAATCGTGCAGCAGATCGTATAATCTCTCATCTATACTTTCTGCAGGGATAGGGGCAGATAAAAAAAGCCCCAGAAAGAGGGAAAGCAAGACTGGAAGAAAGATTTTTGTCTTCACCGTTTGCTCACTTCGTTTTTGGCTTCCTTATAAGGATGAGTAGGGCGGTTTTCCATAGTCGACTTCTTTGTTAAAGACCAGAAGGGAATCCCGCCCCTACTGCCGCCTTTTTGGATTTGTTTACACGCAGATGAACTGAGAAAGGTGTTTGAATCCCAGGATCAGACCTTCTCTTCTGCGTTCCCCCTCAAATACAGGGTCTTCGTGTTCGATGGAGAGTGCTCCATCGTAGCCCACATCCAGGAGGGCGGAGATAAACTGCTGCCAATCAATATCTCCCCAGCCAGGGATTCTGAACCGCCACCAGCCCTTGCCCACAATCCCTTCCCGGGCCAGGATATCATCCCGTATCTCAGTATCTTTGGCGTGGACGTGGTGAATCCTGCTGCCGTAGTCTTGGACCGCCTGGATGTGATCTATGCCCAGCCAGTATAAATGCGAGGGGTCCAGCTCCAGTCCCAGGGTCTCAGAGGGAATAGCGTCAAACATAGCATCCCAGTCGGCTGGTCGAGAGCCCCCCCCGCCGTGACAGTTCTCAAACGCTATCTTGATCCCTTTGCGGGAGGCCTTCTCTACAATCGGCGACCAGACTTCCTTGAACAGAGCAATGCTTTGCTCCACAGAATCTCCTTCTCCTTTGCCAGGGAAGGTGGTGAACACTTTCACTCCCAACATCTCACAGACATCCAAGGCCGTTAGGAGATATTCAGCCACCTGTTGGCCTTTGGTTCTGTCGGGATCCAATGGGTTGGAATAATGCCCGATAGCTGAGATATAGATCTTGTGTTTCTCGGTTGTTTTCCCGATTTTATCGGCCTCTTTTGGGGTCAGTTTTGTGGCATCCAAGGCAGACCCCGGACCGGCTGAGAGGGACAGACTGGTGAACCCTACCTCCGAGGCAAACTTCACCTCGTCCTCTGAATAGTTGGTCAGAAATCCTAATTTCATTGTGAGTTACTCCTTTCTTTAATTTCTAAGGTGTTGGCTAAAAAACACTACGGTTCCCAATTGGCATAGGACTTATGGAATTTTTTCAACCCCTGGACCTCCTTTCGCTTATAACTTAACCGATGAATTCTCTCCCCCCGAATCTGATCAGAAGCAAGTTCAAGATTCAGTTTCCTTTCTCCAGATGTGCCATTTCCTCTTCCACTACACTCTCATCCAGTTTCCTGAATAAAGGACGGAGTTTGGACAATTGCTGCCCAGAAGGTAATTGGCTGGACGACCAGCTTAATTCTCTCTGGGGCTTTTTCCAGACCAACACCTGGTGGCTCCTCTCTTTCTCTTGGAAGGTCTTGATCTCCGATTCTCCTGCAATGTCACCATTGTATCCCAGCATCTGGTGCAAAGCCTGAGATGAGAAAGGGAGAAAGGGTAAGAACAGGGTTTTAAGGGAGTCAATGACTCGCAGACAGACAAAAAGCGTTGTCGCTGCTGTTTGAGGATTTGCTTTAATAGTGACCCAGGGCGTCTTGCTGTCGAAATAACGGTTGGCCTCTGCGGTCAGCTTCATGACCGCACTCAGGGCAGCTTTGAATCGGCACTGTTCAATCAATTGGCCCACGACACCGAATCCCTCCTCTATCTTGGCCAGCATTGTCCAGTCGGCCTCATCCAGTTTCCCGGGAGTGGGCACCTGCCGGTCGAAGTTCTTGTAAGTGAAAGTCAGTATTCGGTGAACCAAGTTACCCCAGGTGGCCACCAGTTCATTGTTGTTATGGAACCAGAACTCCTTCCAGGCGAAATCAGTGTCCCGACTTTCAGGGGCGTTAATGGTGAGGGAATAGCGCAGAGGGTCAGGGGCATAGCGGGAAAGGTAGTCCGGTAGCCACACAGCCCAGTTACGACTGGTGGAGAACTTCTGTCCCTCGAGGGTAAGATATTCATTAGCAGGCACATCGTAAGGCAGATTCAGATCCCCGTGGCCCATAAGCATAGCCGGCCAGATGATAGTATGAAAGGGTATGTTATCTTTGGCAATAAAGTAGTAACTCCGGATCGGTTTCTGCCACCATTCTGTCCAATTGCCGGGCTGTCCGTTGTTCTGGGCCCATTCAATGGTAGCCGAAAGGTATCCGATAACCGCCTCAAACCAGACATAGATGCGTTTGTGCTCGTAGCCTTCCACCGGCACCGGGATGCCCCAGTCAATATCTCGAGTAATAGGACGCCCCCTTAAACCTTCTTTGAGCAGATTCAGGGTGAAGTTAGCCACATTGGGCCGCCAGTGTTTCTGTTTACTCACCCAATCTAAAAGGGGCTGCTGGAATTGAGAGAGGTCTAAGAAGAAGTGTTCTGTCTGGCGCACCGCCGGTCGATTGTGGCAGAATCGACAGCGAGGTTCAATCAGTTTCAGGGCATCGAAGGGCTTGCCGCAGTTGTCGCACTGGTCGCCTCGGGCCTCCGGGAAATCGCAGTAGGGACAGATGCCCTCTACATAACGATCGGATAGAAACCTCCCGCAGCGTTGGCAGTAAAAGGTTTCCATTTCTTTCTTGTAGATGTGCCCTTGATTCAAAAGCTTCAGAAACATATCCTGTGCCACCCGATAATGGTTCTCTGTATCGGTATAGGTGAACAGGTCAAAGCTTAAGCCCAGTTGGGCAAAGCAGCTAATAAGCTCGTTGTGGTAGCGTTCGACGATCTGCTTGGGCAATACTCCCTCCTGCTCTGCCCGAACAGTGATGGGAGTGCCGTGGGTATCGCTGCCGGAAACCATTAATACCTCGTTGCCTTTTAGACGATGGTAGCGAGCGAATATATCCGGCGGCAGATAGGCGCCGGCTATGTGCCCTAAATGGCAAGACCCACTCACATAGGGCCAGGCAACAAAAACAGCAATCTTTTCAGCCATTCTCCTCTCTTTTCCCTTCGACGATAGCAATCCTCGCAAAAATGGCAAGATGTCCCTTAGCTGTTAGATCAAACCGATGAAGTCCAAGCGGAGTTACCGCTTCAGCCGTTTATAATAAGCCCGTAAACGGGTAACTCCAAAATGCCAAAACTTCTTGCGCTTATTCCCACGACCTTATCATCTTTTCAGCAAACCCAAGGCTTTCAGGTGTGTCTACATCTAACCAAAACCTGTTGGTTATCTCATGGGACCGGGCCTTCTTCTGTTTAGCCAAAGCCCTCACTGCATCGGAAAGGGAGCAAAATCCCTTGCGAATGGTTCGTTCCAGCACCTTGAAGAAATTGGGAGAACAGAGAAACATACCTGTGTCTATCCCGTTGTATTGCTCTAGATATTTTCCAATATCTTCTATTTTCCCCTGGCGCACTTTTACTTTGGTGGCATCGTGGATGTCAAAGATACTTTTAATACTCTTATCCACACAGAGTATGCTCTCTTCTCTGCCCAATTTGTGTCTCTTGAGGTCGGAAAGCGTTTTATGATCAAAGAGGTGATCTGACATCAACAGGACGAAATTGTTTTTTAGTAAGGGCTTTGCCTTCAAAACAGAGATGCCGTTAGGCTGCCACCACTGAGGATTGTCCGCATATTCGATTTTTACCCCCAGTCGGCTTCCGTTACCCAGTCTCGCTTTTAACCTATGTCCCAGATACCCGGTGACAACAACTATCCGGTGTATTCCTGCCCTTTTCACCGAGAGAATAATCCTTTCTATCAAAGGAACGCCTAAAATGGGAATAAGAGGTTTTGGGGTACGGCGAGTGTAAGATTTCAGCCTTCTGCCTCTTCCCGCTGCTATTATCAAAGCTTTCACTTTTCATCAGCCTCCTCCAAATGTTTACATGCTCTCAAGGCATATACGATTGCTGTTACTATTGCATGAATCAGAATCGCGAACAAAGAATAAACAGGTGCTCTCAATATAATCCCCAATAAAATGTAGTAGATATATATATTCTTCCGACCGTCGAATCTCCTGAACCTTCGATCGAAGGGGGCGCAGTCCGACAGAGAGACGCCCATAACCTCCTTGAACTGCATATAGCAATGGGTAGCAAATCCATTGAACAGAACGATGCCCAGGGCTATTTTCAGCGGCGTTAGGCTCCCGATACCCGTTATCGAGAATTCATCGGGGTGAGAAGAGAGAAACCAGGCTAAACCTATGTACCAGGACTGTTCGAACAGGAAGTCAAAGGAATGCTCTATGTTGCCCAATTTGGTCAGTTTTCCTCTTATCCGAGCCAGTTTCCCATCCAGACCGTCCATTACCGAGACCACAAAGGTGAGAATTGAGCCTGTTAGCAAATGGCCAGTGAAGAAGAGGAAAGTCGCCAGATAAGCAACTATATTGGTCAGAACGGTCAGTTGATTGGGGGTGACTCTCAACTCGGACAGGTAGTAGAGGATTTTGTTCTCGATGTGCCGGTTTATATACCAGGCATGAAAATCAAGGGTGCCCTTCTGGGTGGACTGCACAAGCTGTTTTTTGCAGAGCTTCAGATCCTTTTTTGAATTCAGTTGACACCAGAAAGGTCTCACCTGGCGTCTCATTCCGGGCACATAAGAAGGGATATCAGAGACATCTAACCCTTGAACCTCGAATTTCTCTACTATCCGTTGAAGAGACTCTATCCAACCCTCTCCTTTTTCAGCGCACTCTTCCAGAACGGGGAACACCTCAGCCGACAGTGTACATAATCCGCTGTAGATGCCGTTCCCCTTCTGTATTCCTATCTGTTTTATCCTGCCGTTATCCGTCTCCACTTTTACAGAAGTATCCGCACTGTAATGGCTCGAGTTGCTATCATAACATAAGGTTATCCCCCTTTCTTCTTTTAGATGTTTTACTATCCGCGCGTCAAAGACTACATTGGCGGGAAGCAGCAAAAAATCCTCCCCAATAACATCTTTTGCTGCCAGAATCGCCTCTGTTAATGTCTGCCCAGCGTTGGACACTGTGAGATACTCGATGTGCAGCCCTAAATCTCCGACCTCCCTCAGGTGGCTTTCTACTATTTGTCTGCTGTAGGTAGAAAGGATAACCACTTCCGTCAGCCCAGCCGAGGCCAAAAGCACCAGGGTTCTTTCCACCACAGAAGAGCCGCAAAGCTTAAGAAAAGCCGCCTCTTTTGTCTCATCATTGAGCAGGCTGTTCTGTTGCATTAGTGGAATTAAAACCTTCATCTATTCCTCCATTCCTCCAAAATACTTTCTCGAATCGGGACTCTAATTTCGCCTATCGCCCCGCCAAAATCGCCTCCACCTTTGAGATTACATTATCCACAGTAAATCCGAATTTCTCAAAGAGGATCTTATAAGGGGCAGAGGCACCAAAGGTGGTTATCCCTATCACATCGCCGTCGAGCCCCACATAACGGTGCCACCCCAATGGGTAAGATGCCTCTATTGCCAGCCTGGCAGTGACCTTGGGTGGAAGAACCACATCCTTATA
>DAOVPH010000202.1 GCA_030629295.1 Candidatus Latescibacterota bacterium
ATACATTCCGGCAAATCCCAAGCCCAGTGGGATAAAGGGAACCGCCACTCGCACAGGGGTGTGATCCTCGGTCACTCGGTGGAAGACTGAGACAACCTGGGGAAAGGCTAACGGGAATTGCTGGAAGAAATATTTTATGAACATAGCGATCTGGTAACCAAAAACCGGGGACTTACGACTGAACATAGAGGAAATCATATTCTCGGCCCCGTACTGCTTCCGTTGCAGAAAGGCGATGAAGCTACCCAGGGTCTCCGGATTGTTTTCGTCGATAGCCGGATTCAACCCCGACCTTATGAACAGCGAAAAATAGGTGGAGTAGCCCAGGGCAAAAAGAAACACCCCGAAAAGCCAAAATTTAGGGTTCTTCAGGGTCTTTGGATCAATAAGTAGTATCATCAACAGAATAGTAGGGGCGGTGAGCCAGCAGAGGATATGTATCCCTCCCCCGATGCCAAAGATGAAGGCGATAATTAGCAGGTATTTCAGGCTACCCGGTTGGTCGTGCTTTTCCAACCAGAGCAGAGAAAGCCAGAGGGCAAGCATCAGAAGAAACATCGCCGGGGCATACACCTCCGCCTCTACAGCGTTAAACCAGAAGGTGTCAGAGAAGGCAAGAGAAAGGGCAGCTATCACTCCCCCACCGTAAGTAGCCAACTTTTCGGAAAAAGAGGCCGGTTCTCCCCGCCACAGCTTGATCAATCTGACGGTAATCAGATAGAGCAGCAGGACGGCCAAGGCACTGGTAAGCACCGAGATTAAGTTAACCCGAGCCGCCACCTCACCGGGCAGAGGCAGCAAACTGAACACTCTTCCCACCAGGGTAAACAGGGGTGCACCTGGTGGATGCGGGACCCCCAGAATATAGGAGGTGGCGATGAACTCCCCACAGTCCCAGAAGGGTACCGTGGGGGCCATCGTCTTCAGATAAATCCCCAAGGCAATAAAGAAAACAATAACGCCGCCTATCCGATGTGTCCTCTGGCTTGACATCTATCTCTCCTCGGTTACTAAGAATTCGACCATAAAGACGCAAAGACACAAAAAGAACATATAGATTTTAATCTTGGTCTTTGTGCCTTCGTGGCTAAACAGGGTAGTTTTTTGGTGGATACAGAACTCCTACAGGAAGCCTTTATTCTGTAGATTTACCTCTTTCCTCAGCAAAGAGTATTGCTGCTACCTCCGATTCTAATTCCATCCGGGCTGTGGCAAAGATGGTCTCTAAAGAGCAGTTGATCTCTTTCCTTCCCTTTCGAAGCACAAATCCGCCAGGGATATTTCTGTTTTCTGCAGAGAGTTTCAGTTTCCCTTGCTTTCCACCGGCTCGAAGCTTCTGGTTAACCTTCTCCAGTAACTCTGCGGTTATGCTATCCTTATCGGATTCGGCGACGACTACCTCCTCGTCACCGCTTTCGGCAGCAGTGATCAGAAGACCACCCATAAGCTCCTTGTACTGCTCAGGCCGCATAGTAAGGACTCTGTCTCTGGCCCTCTGAAAGGTCTCATCGAGAAGTGTCTGTTTCTCTCGCAAGAATTCCTGTTTTAGCCCCATCTCTGCTGTCGAGATAAGTCTCTCTTTTTCCTCCTCTGCTTGTAGAACGGCCTGTTTTGTCGCTTGAGTCTCGATGACCTCTACCTCAACCTGCACTTCTTTTTTTATCTCTGCTATCTCTGCCTCAGCCTGTCTTATGATCCTGTCGGCCTCGGCCTGAGCATCGCCTATTATCTTGTCAGTGATGACTCTTACTGGCATTGTTTCCTCTCTTTTTCTATATCAATTACCAATTTCTGAAGATCAAGAGGATCGATGTCAGCAGGCCCAACACGGCGTAGAATTCAACGAATACCGCCAGCACTAAAGCCTTTCCCGCCTGGTCGGGCTGTTTGGCGGTCATCTCCACGCCGGCGGCACAGGCCCTGCCCTGATGTATCCCCGACAGAAGGCCAGCAAATGCCACCGGAAGACAACTGGCAAACATCTGCCATCCCTGTCCTACGGTTATGACCTGATAAAAAGGAACGTCCGTAGGGGCACCGATCAGTCCCAGTTTCATTATCACTAAGAACCCGATCAGAAAGCCGTAGATCCCCTGGGTTCCCGGCAAAGCAGTGAGCAGAAGTGCCTTGCCGAAGAGATCCGGCTGCTCGCTTAATACACCATTGGCCACCTGGGCAGTGAGCCCTACACCAATGGCTGAGCCTATCCCGGCCAAGAACACCGCCAAGGCTACGCCGAATAAGGCTAACTCTAAACCTCCCATCAACTACCTCCTTTATAAAATTTAGGCTTACTAATGTGAATATAACTGCATTGCGCGGCAATACCATCAGGCCAGCCCCAGACTCAGAAGCTCACTCCTTCTCGGCAACCAATAGGAACTGATACTGTTTTCTGAAGGGTTTGAACTGCGTTCCTCCTGCTTCAAAGAACTTACTGAAGAATTCAACAAACTGAAGCCTCATACTGTGGATAAAACCGCTGAGCAGATTTATGGCTATGTTGAACAGATGCCCTCCTATCAGAACTAACAGCATTGCCACGACTCCCACCACTGGGATATGAGAAACCATCGAAGCTATGGTGTTAACTACCAAGGCAATAACACTAGTAGCCATTCCCAGAGCCAGAAGTCTGGAGTAAGAGAGCACATCCCCTAAGTAACCGGTGATGCCATAAAGGGAAAACAACCCGGCTCCCAATCTGGCGACAATCCCTTTATTGGCCCTGCCGGCAAACAGCACCACGATTGCCATACTCAGCAATGTTGTCCATTTACCAAAAGTCCCTGCTCCTGGTGACAGAATCCCTGCTTTGCCCAGAGCAAAGATAACCACTCCGTTCAAAATAGCCAGCCAGGTAATCTGATCCAGGATGCCATCCCAGAACATCCCCTCTCGCAGGTTACGGTAAAACCTGATCAACAACCCCACACAGATTTGAATAAACCCGAAAGCCAAAGCGATCCCCAGGAATATCAAGGGGCTTTTTAGGGGATCAAACAGCATAAATTTGCCCCGTAATGCTTTAACAGATTGGAATACGGGAGGAAGGGAGCCAAAGTCGATGCCAAAGTATCCCCCGGTCAAAATGCCGATCACTAT
>DAOVPH010000150.1 GCA_030629295.1 Candidatus Latescibacterota bacterium
CCGTAACGAAAGGCATTTACTGATATGCCGCTCACGAAGTCCAAATAGCGATTGTCCTCCTGATCGAACAACCGCATCCCATTGCCCTTCTCCAATACAAATGGCGGACGGTCATAATTGTTGTGTAACAGATACCTTCTCTCTTGCTCGATTACCTGTTCAGTTTTCATTATGCTTCCCTTAAGTTTCTTGTAGGGGCGCACCTGTGTGTGCGCCCGAATTCGGGCAGACACATAGGTCTGCCCCTACGAAAATGTGCCCCCCAATCCTTTATTCCACAAGAATTGTTGCAAAATAGCATCAAATAACACCCAGCAGAGGTAGACTATGCTATAATCTGGGTCCCTATGCCTTTGTCGGTAAAGATCTCCAACAGCAAGGAGTGGGTTATCTTGCCGTTGATTGTGTGAGTCTTGTGAACACCAGCTCTCACCGCTCTCAGTGCTGCTCTGGCCTTGGGGATCATCCCCCCGGAGATTATTCCCTGTTCTATCATCTGCTCAATAGAGTCCACGTGGAGGGTTGAGAAAAGGGAACTGGAGTCACCTGGGATTTTCATAATCCCTAATACATCGGTCAGAAATATCAGTTTCTCGGCCCGAAGGGCTATGGCCAGCTCCCCGGCGGCTGTGTCGGCGTTCACATTGTAGCTCAGTCCCTGTTCATCTGTGCCCACGGGGGCGATTACCGGAATAACATCCTTGTTGCACAAAGCCTGCACGGGCTTAGGATCTATCTCTTCTACTTCTCCCACAAAGCCGATATCTACAAGTTCCTCCTTTGAAGAAAGGGGATCTTTGGCCTTAACCAAGTGTTTCTTTACCCTCATTATCTGCTTGGCCGAAAGTCCCTCTGCCTTCCCTCCGAATCGGCGGATATTTCCCACTATTTTTTGGTTAATCTGCTCCACCAGGGTTTGTTCTACGATCTTCATCGTCTGTTGATCAGTGAATCTTAAACCACTGATAAACTTCGGTCGAATGCCCGCTTTCTGCATGTTTTGGCTGATTGCCTTTCCCCCTCCGTGAACAATCACCGGCTTCATTCCCACCGTTTCCATAAAGACAATATCTATGAAGGTTTCTTCTACGGTTGAATCTCCCCCGCATTTAATGACCACGATTTTGTTTCGAAAAGACTGAATATAAGGCAGGGCCTCGACAAGGATATTAGCCTTCTGAATGGTTTGCTCCATAGTTTCGCTTTTTCTCATTGAAGTCCTTCTGTTTCCTTAAACCCAAACATTAGGTTCATATCTTGGACAGCTTGACCTGAAGCTCCCTTCAGAAGATTATCAATAGCAGAGATAACCACCAATCTGTTGGTCCCATCCACCTTGGAGACGGCAATATCGCACCGGTTTGTCCCCTGCACAAATCTTGTCTCTGGTAAGCGATCGGCAAGGACCCGAATAAAGGGCTCGTCGTTATATCTATTTGTAATAATTCCAAGCGCTTGCTCCTGTGAGATATCTTCCTTTAGCTTCACATAGATGGTGGAGAGTATCCCCCGCTCCATAGGGACGATGTGGGGAGAGAAGAGGACTCGACACTGTCGATTAGCCAGGTTGCTCAGTTGCTCTTCTATCTCTCCGGTATGACGGTGGAGGCGACCGATATCATAGGGGACAATATTTTCGTTTATTTCCACAAAATGGGCCCTTAGAGAGAGTTTTCTGCCTGCCCCGGAGACCCCTGATTTGGAGTCAATAATGATATCGGTCTCCTCTATCAGGTCCTTCTCCAAAAAAGGTGCTAAGGGGAGGATCACTGAAGTAGGATAACAACCAGGATTGGCCACCAGAGAAGCCTTGGAGATCAGATCTCGATTAAGCTCTGGTAATCCATAAACAGCCTGACCAAGCAGACGAGGACAGGAATGTTCCACTTCATACCAGCGGCTGTAACTATCAGCCGTTCCCATCCGAAAATCAGCGCTTAAGTCCACCACCTTTGTCTGCTTCTCTAAGAAGGAGGGCACCACAGACATTGCCGTCCGATGGGGAAGACAGCAGAAGACCACATCGACTTGATCCTGCTGAATCTCCGGCAGGGCCTTTAAAATCATATCATTGATGCCCTTAAGGTGGGGGTAGACATCCGAGAACAGCTTGCCGCAGTAGGTCTCCGATGTAGCCCAGGCCAGCTCTACCTTTGAATGTTTCACTAACAGCCGAAAAAGCTCGAATCCTGTATATCCAGTTGCTCCAATTATTCCTGCCGTTATCATTAGTTGACTCTTTCTCAGTAGGCTGCTGATAGAGTGAAAAATTACAGATAGAACTAAAGTTATATCTTGTAGTCAAAATGTTTTATAGGCCTTCTTGGTTGAAAGACACCATAATATAAACCCAAAGAAGAGTTTTGTCCACTATTTTTTTCTATCAGTTGATTTCGTTGCCCACTGAAAGGAATCAAAGTGACCCACTGCCAAAAAATCTTTCTTCACAAACAGTCCGTTAAAAAAACAACGAAATATGCTATAAACTGTACCTCTAAGTCATGCAAGAGTTCAGCCAAGCCGCTGACGGATAATCCACAGCAACAATGGCAGTGGAATGCCAAAAAGGCATACATAAAAAGAGGGAGGCTCCATTGAAATTGTATTGCTAACTTAATCTCAAGCTTATGTTATTCATATCAGACACAAAGTAAAGTTTTGGCACGAGTATTGCTCGTTTTGGTTGTTGATAACAGACCAGTCCAAAAAAAGGAGGAGTATAGAAATGAGATTAGATAAACTGACTGAGAAATCGCAAGAGACTCTTTATTCTGCCCAGGAGCTGGCCCAGGAGAACAGCCACAGCCAGGTCGACCCCGAACACCTGTTGATGGCCCTGCTTTCCCAACCGGAGAGTCTGGCTGCCGATCTGCTTCAGCAGTGCGGGGTGGACCTGGAGCGGCTGAAGAGCCAACTTCAGGCAGAGCTTGACCGGATGCCGAAGGTTTACGGTTCCAATGTAGCACAGCTCTACATCTCGTCCTCATTGAAACAGGTGTTAGACCAGGCCTGGAAAGAGGCCAGGAGTCTGCAGGACGAGTATGTAAGTGTGGAACACCTGCTGTTGGGAATTGTGGAGACAAAAGGCTGTAAGGCCTCCGAACTTCTGTTAGGCTTTGGAGCCACTAAGGAGGGCATTTACCAGATGATGAAACAGGTGAGGGGCGAACAGAGGGTGACTGATCCTAACCCGGAATCCAAGTACAAAGTGCTGGAGAAATACGGCCGTGACCTGACCCAATTAGCGCGCCAGGGCAAACTCGACCCGGTCATCGGAAGGGAGGAGGAGATAAGACGGGTGATGAAGGTACTCTCCCGCCGCACCAAGAATAACCCAGTGCTTATCGGAGACGCTGGAGTGGGTAAGACAGCCATTGTAGAGGGGCTGGCCCAGAAGATCGTGATTGGTGATGTCCCAGAATCGCTGAAGAACAGGAAGGTAATTGCCCTTGACTTGGGGGCAATGCTGGCCGGCTCAAAATTCAGAGGCGAGTTCGAGGAGAGGGCCAAGGCCGTCCTCAAAGAGGTGGAAAAAGCGGAAGGGCAGATTATCCTGTTCATAGATGAGCTTCACACTATTGTGGGAGCGGGAGCCGCCGAGGGGGCAATGGACATCTCCAATATGCTCAAACCTGCCCTGTCCAGGGGCGAACTGAGATGTATTGGCGCCACTACTCCCGATGAATACCGCCAGCAGATCGAGAAAGACGCTGCCTTAGAAAGAAGATTCGCCCCCATATTCGTGGGCGAGCCCTTGGTGGAAGACACCATCTCTATCCTCCGCGGCCTGAAGGAACGCTACGAAATCCACCACGGGGTGAGGATCAACGACTCCTCTCTGGTGGCAGCCGCTACCCTGTCCAAAAGATACATTACCGACCGCTTCCTGCCGGACAAGGCTATTGACCTGGTGGACGAGGCAGCAGCGAACTTGAGAATAGAGATCGACAGTATGCCGGCGGAGTTGGATGTCATCGAGAAAAAAATCCGCCAGTTGGAAATAGAGAAGGAGGCAGTCAAGAAGGAGAAAGATGCCCGGAAGAGACTGGAGCCCATCGAAAAACAGATTGCCCAGTTAAGCGAAGAGCGCAACCAGCTCAAGACGCACTGGCTCAGAGAGAAAGAGGTAATTAGCAAGATACACCAGATAAAAGAGAAGACAGAGCAGCTCCGGCTTGAGGCAGAGCATGCCGAAA
>DAOVPH010000103.1 GCA_030629295.1 Candidatus Latescibacterota bacterium
AAATTATCTGGAGACGATTTGCATCCTCTCCCAAAAGGATCCAGTAGTGCGCAGCCGGGACATAGCCCGCAAATTAAGGGTGACTATGCCCAGCGTAACCGAAGCTATGAGAAAATTAGCTGGGGCAGGTCTGGTTAACTACGAGAAGTACGGATACATAACTCTGACCTCCAAAGGCACTGATTTAGCCCAGCAGATCTATCTCCATCACAAGATACTATCAAAATTCTTCCGAGATATATTAGGAGTCAACATGGAGATAGCCGAGGAGGATGCCTGCAAAATAGAGCACTACGCCAGTCTGGAAACCCTGAGAAGACTCAAGATATTTATTGAATTTATGGAATCTTACTCCCGGGATCACTCTGATTGGATGGAAGGCTTTAACCGGAGACTGGAACAGAACAAGACAAAAAAAGGCCGGCTCTCAGATAAGTAACGGGGGTCTGTCACCGGTTTTCAACAGCCCAGCGAATTGTCTTGTAAGAGAGGGAAAAGATGACCCTTCAGCAAATATGGATAACGGCTTTCCTGGTTGCTTTTTCCGGTGCTATGGTGCCGGGGCCGGTTCTGAGTGTCACTATCACTGAGGTGTCCAAAAGGGGAGCTTGGGCCGGTCCACTGATTGTTTTGGGCCATGGGATTCTGGAATTGGTGCTTATAATCGCTTTCTTTCTCGGCTTTTCCCGATTTGTGACCAGCCCGGTTTTCTTGAAGGTCGTAGCCATCGCCGGGGGAGGGGTTCTTCTCTGGATGGGAGTTGCAATGACAGTTAATACTGCAAAAAAGCCAATCTCACTTCAATTAACTACTGACTCAGGTAAAACAACGCATGCTATGCCTGTCCTCTTGGGGGTTGTTACCACTGCCAGCACCCCCTTCTGGTACATCTGGTGGTTTACCGTGGGGCTAACCTATCTCCTCCAATCTCTGAAGTACGGCAAAATGGGCGTCGGCCTGTTTTTCAGCGGACATATCCTGGCAGACCTGGCCTGGTATTCACTGGTAGCTTTCGCGATAACATTAGGCAAGCGCTTCTTTAGCAACTCTGTTTACAAGATATTGCTTCTCACATCGAGCGTCTTTCTGATAGGGATGGGGCTCTATTTTATCTGGTTCGGAATGATGAAAAGGTGAACCTGCTTCCGTTGCCCTTCCACAGGTTCAGAAAAGGCTTGACAAGAGAATAGGGAAGATGTTATATTTGTGCGGCATGGTAAGAGGCGTTATCAGCCAAGCGAACAAAGTGTGAAGGGAGTTCCTTAACCCTCAAAGTTTTTGAGGGCAGAAAGGACAAATTCGTTTTTCTTTCAACATTCAAAGAAGGAGGTAAAGATTTGCCACAGCATAAGTCAGCGTCCAAGAGGATGAGGCAGGATAGGGTGATCAGGGGCAGAAATGCAGCCGTCCGCTCTCAGATGAGAACCGCTATCAAAAAGGTTCGCCGGGCGGCGGAGAAAGAGGAGGCCCAGAAGTCCCTGCTGTCCGCTGTATCTATCATTGATAAAACTGTCAGCAAAGGGGTTATCCACAAGAATACAGCAGACCGATACAAATCGCGGTTGACCAAGTTTGTCAACTCCTTGCCATCTGAACAGAAAGCTGGAGCAGCCTAAACAGGTCCAGCAAGGGTACGACGCTTGCGCAAAATTTCTTGGCCCAGTGGAGAGTGAAATTACTGAACAGAGGTTATCCCTTTGAATATTCGGCTGTAATGCGTAAATTTATTGAGACTAAGCCGCCAAAAACTTGGCAAGCCTGCAAGGTGTTGGACGAAATGGCGGCTTAAAATATGCCTAAGACGACACAATAAGGCAAAAAGGAAAAACAAACAATGGAAGAACAGCTGAATGGGCTTTTATCCTCCTATAAGGGGAAGAAAGAGGAGCTGATTCCGATCTTACAGCGGGTTCAGACGGAGTTTGGCTACCTTCCTGAGGAAGCGATGCTTGAAATAGCCCGATTTACCGGCGTGCCTGAGAGTCGGGTGTACGCTGTAGCAACATTCTACGCACAATTCAGGTTTACACCCATAGGTAAGTACCATGTGATGGTATGCCGGGGAACTGCCTGCCATGTCAGGGGCGCACCGCGGATATTGAATGAGATAGAAAAACAATTAGGTATCAAAGAAGGTGAAACCACACCTGATATGGAATTCTCACTTGAAACTGTAGCCTGTATCGGTACCTGCGGGCTGGCTCCCAACATGGTGGTAAATAAGAATACTTATGGTCGCCTGACCACAAAGAGGATCTCTGAGATACTCACAGATGTTCGCTCCCAGGAAAAGCGGGAGGGCACAGGATGAGAAATAATAAACAAACAGTCCTCATCTGTGAGGGGACGGCCTGTGTGTCCTCCGGGTCTCCTGAGATAAGGAGAGCGATACAGGAAGAGATAGAAAAGTTAAAGCTTGATAGTGTTGAGGTAAAGATCACCGGGTGTCACGGTTTCTGCCAGCGTGGGCCGATAGTGATCATTGAGCCCGAAGGGATTTTCTACTCCGAGGTGAAGGTAGAGGATGCTTATGAGATTGTCCACTCTCACTTACAAACCGGTAGGCCCGTAGAACGCCTTTTCTATAGAGACCCCATAACTGGTGAACCCATTCCGCATTATCGGGATGTAGACTTCTATAAGAGACAACAGCGGATCATCATCCTGCGCAACTGCGGTCATATAAACCCTGAGGACATCGAAGATTATCTGGCTGTTGACGGTTATCAAGCATTGAAAACAGCTCTCGTGGAGATGGCACCGGAACAGGTGATCGGGGAGATCAAGAGGGCAGGTCTACGAGGCAGAGGTGGGGCGGGATTCCCTGCCGGGAGAAAGTGGGAATTCTGCTATAATGCCCCCGGAACTAAGAAATATATGATCTGCAATGCCGATGAAGGAGATCCAGGAGCTTTTATGGACCGGAGCATACTTGAGGCCGATCCCCATAATGTCCTTGAGGGGTTAATCATCGCCGGGTATGCTATAGGAGCAGATGAGGGCTATATCTATGTGCGTGCTGAGTATCCTTTAGCAGTCAATCGCATCCGCATGGCCTTGAGTCAGGCTGAGGATAAGGGATTTTTGGGACAGAACATCTTGGGCACTAACTTCAGCTTCAAAGTGAATGTGATGGAGGGAGCAGGAGCTTTTGTCTGTGGTGAGGAGACCGCTCTGATAGCTTCCATTGAAGGGCGGAGTGGCAGGCCTCGTCCCCGCCCCCCCTATCCAGCTCACTCAGGCCTATGGGGTAAACCAACTACCATAAACAATGTGAAAACCCTCGCCAGCGTCCCGATAATCATCTCCAAGGGAGCAGATTGGTATTCCAAAATCGGAACGGAGAACTGTAAGGGTACCGCTGTCTTTGCCCTTACCGGGCACATTGCCAACTGTGGACTGGTAGAAGTAGCAATGGGCACCACCTTGCGGGAGATTATCTACGACATCGGCGGCGGAATCCCCGAAGGGAAAGCCTTCAAAGCGGTTCAAACCGGCGGCCCCTCAGGAGGATGCCTCCCATCAAACTTCTTAGACCGTCCTGTTGATTATGAATCCCTTATCGCTGCCGGCTCCATAATGGGTTCCGGCGGCATGGTAGTGATGAACGAAGATACTTGTATAGTGGACATTGCCCGCTATTTTCTTGACTTTACCCAAAGGGAGTCTTGTGGTGAGTGTGTGCCCTGCCGCTTGGGCACAAAGCAGATGTTAGAGATCTTAACAGATATAACCCAGGGAAAGGGGAAACTGGAGGACATTGACTTACTCGTCGAATTGGCCGAGGCAGTCAAGACGGGTTCACTTTGTGGTTTGGGACAGACTGCTCCTAACCCTGTGCTTACCACCATTCGCTACTTCCGCGATGAGTACGAAGCACACATAAAGTACAAAAGATGCCCCGCTGTTGTGTGCAAAGAGATAATCTCATCGCCCTGTCAACACACCTGCCCAATAGATACGGAAGCCCCCGTCTATATCTCTCTAATTGCCGAAGGCCGTTTCAAGGAAGCGTTTGATACGATCCTGAAGGACAATCCCCTGCCATCCGTTTGTGCCAGGGTATGTCACCATCCCTGTGAATTAAAGTGCCAGGCCGGCAAATGGGGCGATCCTATCGCTATTAGAGCACTTAAGCGGTTTGCTGCCGACTATGCATTGAAGAGTGGAATATACCCCAAAGCAAAAGAACAAGAACCGGGTGGGGAGAAGGTGGCGGTAATCGGCTCCGGACCGGCGGGATTGATGGCAGGTTATCACCTCGCCAGAAAAGGATACGATGTCACGATTTTCGAGGCCTTGGACGTTCCTGGTGGGGCATTAGCTGTTTGCATACCGGAATATAGATTACCTAAGGATGTACTTAACATTGACATAGAAAACATTAAGAATGCGGGCGTAAAGATTAAGACAAAAGCCAGGGTCGGAGAGGACATACCTTTTGCCGAGCTCTTAAGCAACTACAAGGCTGTATTTATCGCTACGGGGGCACATAAATCACGAAAGCTAAGTATCCCAAACGAGGATGCCCCTGGCGTCATAGATGCTATGGAATTTCTGAAGGATATGAATCTCAACAAAAAGGTTAAAATAGGCAACCGAGTTGGAATTATTGGCGGGGGCAACGCCGCTGTAGATGCGGCCAGGGCTGCCGTAAGGATTAAAGATCGCGGGGAAGTTTTTATAATCTATCGGAGGACAAGAACGGAGATGCCCGCGTTCGCCGAAGAAGTGGATGCCGCCGTCGAAGAGGGAATTGAGATTCAATTCCTGACAGCTCCCAACAGAATAATAACCGAAAATGGAAAGGTTACCGGAGTTGAATGTATAAAAATGGAATTGGGAGAAATGGATGAAAGCGGCCGCAGAAGACCCATTCCCGTAGAAGGCTCGGAGTTCGTTATCGACTTAGATACTCTGATAGTGGCGATTGGAGAGGGCCCTGATGTCTGTTTTCTCGGTGAGGGGCACGACATAGAAGTCTCCAAGAGAGGTACGATAGCGGTATGTCCGGAGACATTCGCCACGAATGTAGCAGGAGTTTTCGCCGGCGGAGATGTGGTGACGGGCCCCAATACCGTAATAGATGCGATGTTATCCGGGAAAATCGCCGCGGAAATGATCGATAAGTACATCCGAGGAGAAAGCGTAGTTAGAGAATATGAGCTAACCAGACCCTCCCAGTATCTGCCTCCTGTCGAATTGACAGAACAGGAGATAGAAGAAGCGGAGAGACCTTCGATACCGTGTTTACCCGTAGGTGAGAGAAGGAACAATTTCAGTGAGGTCGATCTTAACATAACGGAGGAGATGGCAATAAGAGAAGCCAGGCGCTGTCTTAGATGCGACTTAGAGACCGAAGACGGACAAGAAGCAATCAAAACTGGGGGTAATAGTGAATAAAGTCACACTCTCCATCGACGGCTTAGAGATCGCAGCGGAGAAAGGTATGACCGTGCTGGAGGCAGCGCTGGAAAACGACATTTACATCCCGCATCTCTGCTATCACCCCGATTTAGAACCGGTCGGGGTATGCCGATTATGTATGGTTGAAATCGAGGGAAGGGGATTGACCATCTCCTGCCTGGCTCCAGTTGAGCAAGGTCTGGTTGTCAGAACAGAGACCCCAGAGATTGATAAAGCGCGTCGTGTTGCTGTGGAGTTGCTCATCGCAAATCATCATGCAGACTGCCTCACTTGTGCCCAGAATGATCGCTGCGAGCTTCAACGAATCGCCGCTTATATAGGAATTGAACCGGAGCGCCTGGAACGCTTGCGGCGTCCGACCAGTACGGTCCCTGTTGACACCTCAAACCCTTTCTTTGACCGTGACCCCAATAAATGTGTGCTCTGCGGTATTTGTGTCCGAACCTGTGAAGAACTTCAGGGAGTTAGCGCTATCGATTTCGCATTTCGGGGATATGATACTACAATCGGCACCTTCGGGAAT
>DAOVPH010000138.1 GCA_030629295.1 Candidatus Latescibacterota bacterium
AACGGGGACGACCAGAAGGACGAGAGCGAATTCATTCCTGATCCTAACGGAGATTATATTCTTTATATAGAAGAGATAGGAGAATCTCAACCTGTCACTGAGCTGGACAGCGGTTTGAGACTGGCGGTGGAACCTCGAAAGATCCTTTCAGAAGAGAGCAACTCTTTTTTGAATAAGATATTAAACGAGCTTTCCTCCCACACCTCCTTTCAGGTTCAGAGGAAAACAAGCAGAGATGGATCTGAGGGAGATGCCCTCAGGGACAGGTCTGTCTTTCAGCAGGACATCAGCTTGTTCGGAAGAAGTCGAAAGCTGTCTTTGTACCTTAAACACAGGAATTGCCGAGATTTAAGCAATGAATACTATGGTGGCAGCGACCGTTATTCCTCCCGGGAAAACTCTGTTAAGATCAGATTGCGCTTCCTTCGAAAATCAGTAGTGAAACTTGGATATACAAAAGAGAGGACAGACCGGAAGGGCAAAGGAATATTTGCTAACTATCAGATTGATTCTCACAAACTTCGGGGAGAATTTTCTCACCGCCCCCTGGTTCCTCTGGAATTGTTGCTGCGAGTGCAATTAGGTAAGGATTGGGAAGCGGAAAAAAGAACCAGGGCAACTTGGATTTCTCTCACCCCAGGATTCTCTTATCGCCTCAGAGGAAAAGGCAAATTCCGGACTCAACTGGATTATGCGAATGTCCACAGTAACAAGACTACTCTGATATATCAAATGGCGGAAGGGAAAAGAAAGGGAACTAATCTTCGCTGGAATACGAACTTTGACTACCGGCTCAGTCAGTATACTTCTTTCTCTGTTGCTTACTATGGCAGAAAACAGCCGGACAGAGAGACCGTCCACTCTCTGAAAGCGGAGATGAGGGCCTATTTTTGATCCAGGTTGCAGATTCGCAAATTCGGACACTACTGCTATATGCCAGTTAACATATTACTGGGAGCAGTGAATAGTTGGCATTTTTCAAGTCATTCCGAGTGGAGCCCATTCGCTTTGCTCAGCGCAGGCTCCGCGGAATCGAGGAATCTGTTTCAGGCGAGAATCGGATTTCTCCACTCACTTCCCTTCGGCTGCGCTCAGGGCAGGCGTTCGGTCGAAATGACAGTTGGAATTGTGAACAATTTATTGCTCTCCGTAGTGAATTCTTTTCCAGGAGGTGCGTGATGTTTATGAAGATCTTAATGACATTACAATGTCTTTTCCTCTGCTGTGCTATGGGGGCGGAGGCACAGTCTAAGTACAATATCCAGCGCTATCTGAATATTCGTTGGGCGAGTCGGCCCAGCTTCTCTCCGGATGGCAACCAGCTTGCCTTCCTCACCAACATCACCGGCACAGCTCAGGTCTGGCGGATCAGTACCCAGAGTGGGTGGCCGAATCAGCTCACCTTTTTTGATGACCGGGTGAGGTTCGTCAGATGGTCCCCCACCGATGAGCTGCTGGTCTTTGGAAAAGATGTGGGTGGCAATGAAAGGACACAGCTTTATCTGATGCCCTCCGACGGCAGAGAGATCACTGATCTTTCGGAGACCCCTCAGGCTATCCACGACTTCGGCGGCTGGTCTCACGACGGTCGCTGGATTGCCTTCTCCTCCAACCGGCGCAACCCGGTCTTCTTTGATGTTTACGTCCAAAATATCAAAAGTAAAGAGGCTAAGCTCGTCTACCAGCAAGACGGCAGCAACTTCGCTGCCGGTTGGTCCCCTGATGATCGATATCTCCTTGTCTGGCGACTCAATTCCAGCTTTGACCAAGACCTGTTTCTACTTAAGGTGAAGACCCAGAAGGCAGTGCACCTTACGCCTCACCAGGGACTGGTGCGCTATTCTGACCTCAATTGGGCACCAGACAGCAATGGTCTGTACTTGACCACCGACCAGGGGCGGGATTTTATAAACATAGCTTATCTGGATATAAAATCGCGAAGGTTAACCTACCTGGAAGATGACCGCTGGGATGTGGACGGACTTGTTGTCTCCCAGAATGGGCGGTTTATGGCCTATACTCTGAATGTTGATGGCTACTCTGAGCTAATTGTAAAAGAACTCTCTGCCGGTGGACGGTCGCTGCCCTCTCCTCCTTTGCCGACAGGAATCGTGGGAAGATTAACATTCTCCAAGCAAGGCGGAAAATTGGCCTTTGTCTTCTCTGGCCCTCGATACAATACCGATATCTGGGTCTGGGACCTTAAAAAAGGGAATTTCACCCAGGTCACCCACAGTTCGAGGGCGGGCATCCCCCAAGGGAGTTTCGCCGAGCCTCAACTCATCCATTATAACACATTTGATGACCGAAAGATACCGGCTTTTCTCTATCTTCCCCAGAAAAGCGGTAGAGTTCCGGTGATTGTCTACATCCATGGTGGACCGGAGTCTCAGGAAAAGTCCTGGTTTGATTCTATCTTCCAATACTTCCTCAACCGAGGATACGCAGTATTTGCCCCAAATGTGCGAGGAAGCACCGGATATGGCAAGGCCTACACTCACTTAGATGATGTCGAGCTCAGGGAAAACTCAGTGAAGGATATCGCCTATGGGGTTGAATACCTCAAAACTATTGCCCAAGTGGATCCAGAGAAGATCGCAGTAATGGGAGGAAGTTACGGAGGATATATGGTACTGGCGGCCCTCACAAAATATCCCGACCTATAGGCTGCAGGAGTAGACATCGTAGGCATTGCCAACTTCAAGACATTCTTGAAAAATACCGGCGCTTATCGGCGGAAATGGCGGATTGCTGAATACGGTGACCCCGAGAAAGACAGCGAGTTACTGGAAAAGATCTCACCCCTTAATCATGTGGATAAGATAAGGGCACCGTTGATGGTGATTCAAGGTGCCAATGACCCCCGCGTGCCCCAATCAGAGGCAGAACAGATTGTTCGAGCTATTAAAGGGCGGAACGGGACAGTGGAATACCTGCTGTTTCTCGATGAAGGACATGGTATAGCCAAACTGCCTAACCGCATCAAGGCTTATACTGCAATAGCGGAGTTTTTGGACAAATATTTGAAGTAGGGGTAGCACAACAATGAAGTTACTGGTTACTGGTGCCACGGGGTTTATCGGTTCCAATTTGACACGATTTCTCTGTTCCCGGGGCTATGTCGTACGTGCATTATGTCGGCCTACATCAAATATCAACGTCTTATCTGATACCACAGTTCAAATATATCGGGGGGATGTACTGGATATTTCCAGCGTCAAACGGGCGGTTGATGGCTGTGATTATGTATTCCATTTGGCCAGTTATGCCAAAAACTGGGCAAAAAATCCCCAGGCATTTTTTGAAGTGAATGTCATTGGTACTAAAAATGTGCTGGAGGCGTCTAAACAGGCTAATGTGAAAAAAGTAGTCGTGACTTCATCTTGTATGACATTCGGGACTTCAAAAGGTGAACCGAGGAAGGAGTCTGACCGGCGATCTATGGATTTTTTCAGCGAATACGAAAGCACAAAATCTTATGCGGAAGAAATAGTTTTGGAGTTCGTTCGGAATGGTCTTCCTGTTGTAATCGTGAATCCTACTCGCGTATTCGGGCCTGGTCTACTCACTGAAGGAAATTCTGTGACAAAAATGATCGAGCTATATCTGCAAGGGAAATGGCGTCTGATTCTGGCGGATGGTTCGGCCGTGGGCAATTATGCCTTTGTGGAAGACGTGGTTCTTGGACATTGGCTTGCTCTTCAGCAGGGATGTCTCGGGGAAAGATACATATTGGGAGGCGAAAATCTCACCTACAATGCGTTTTTTGATACACTGGCGCAGATATCCCAACGGCATAATACAATGATTCATGTGCCCGTCTGGCTGGCGCTGGCATTTTCTCACATCGAAGTTTTGCTTGCCAGAGGGTTCGGTATTTATCCTTTAATCACGCCAAGATGGATAAGTATATTTAGTGCGGACTGGGTGTTTTCATCGAAAAAGGCACAAACAGAATTGGGTTATAGGATCACCTCTTTTCGGGAAGCCCTGCAAAAAACGCTTGTTTGGTTGAACAGATAACAATCAAATCTGCGAGGTGATACGACGAAACAGTTGCTGAACATTCTGAATCCCAGGACGCTTTGGGCACCTGAACAGACAAAGCCTACTGTGATTTTGCTCCTCGCGGCTCTTTTGCCGGCACTCCACCGCTGTTTCGGCTCGATAGAATTTGCGCGCCAGGCATTCCCATCCATAAGTGAGTTTGAAGCTGCCATTTATATGTTTATGGCTGCGTTCATCCTGATGGGAATCCTGCCAGTTGCTGTCGTTCATTTCCTCTTTCGAGAACCCTTAAAAGGCTATGGTCTAAATCTTGGGGATTGGCGAAAGGGACTCCCGATCACGGCTATTCTCTTTGTACTGATTGCAGGGGTTATGATCTATCCTGCATCGCAGACGGCAGAGATCCGTGCGTTTTACCCATTTGATAAGGGCGCGGGGGATTCAATCTTTGCTTTTCTTCGTCTGCAAGTTCTGCGCGGCCTGTTTTTTTACTCCGCATGGGAATTTTTCTTCCGCGGATTTATGATTTTTGAATTGCGAAAATATTTTGGTGATTGGATGGCTATTTGTATTCAGACGATTCCTTCGTGCTTGTGGCACATCGGGATGCCCACAGGAGAGATTTTTTCCTCTTTTGTGGGGGGTATTTTATTTGGAATCTTGGCTATCCGCACTCGTTCAGTGC
>DAOVPH010000134.1 GCA_030629295.1 Candidatus Latescibacterota bacterium
AAGAGCTGCTTCAGTGAATCCAGTAGACGCTTTGAGGTATGAATAGTCCCGCAGTGTAGGGGGCTTGTCCCCCGTAGAAACACCGGAGGTTAAAATGATTAAATTAACGGGAGTGAAGAAGATATACCAAATGGGCAAGATAGATGTGGCGGCCATTCGGGGAATAGACCTTGAGGTGGAAAACAACGAGTACCTTTCGGGGCTTGGCCCCTCTGGTTCAGGAAAATCTACACTTATGCACATCATCGGATGCTTAGATACCCCTACAGAAGGAGAATACCGGCTTGAAGGCCGAGATGTCAGTGAACTCAGTTCTAATCAATTAGCCGAGATCAGGAACAAGAAAGTAGGTTTTGTATTTCAAAGTTTTAACCTTCTTCCTTACGCTACTGCCTTAGAGAATGTTGAATTGCCAATGATATACAAGGGGGGTTCTGCCCGACAGAGAAGAAAACGGGCAGGGGAGCTGTTGGCAAAGGTTGGATTGAGTGACAGGGCCAGACACCGGCCTTCAGAGCTCTCTGGTGGTGAAAGGCAGCGGGTGGCAATAGCCAGGGCCTTAGCTAACAGTCCCTCCATCGTCCTCGCCGATGAACCTACCGGAAACCTCGACTCTACCTCTGGAAAAGAGGTAATTCAGGTGTTCGACGAGCTGTGGCAACAGGGCTGCATCGTGATAATTGTCACCCATGACTCCGAAATAGCAAACCGCACCCCCAGGATTGTTAAACTCTTAGATGGCAGAGTGGTTGACGATCTGCGAAAGTGATGTGGACAGCAGAAAGGGTAACTCAAACTTTGTAAATAGTAGGTTTGGCTTCGCTATACTTGCCCTACAAAAGGCGGCAACTGCCAAGATATAGATAAAAAGATTTCCCTATAATATCGAAAGTAATCACTATCCTACACCAGGAGAAGACGATGAAGATATATCTTTTTTGGCTTATCACTGGCTTTCTTTTACTTGCATCACCTGGTTACACTCAGGAGAAGCTGATATTGGACTTAGATAAGAGTTTAGAGCTCGCCTTCAAAAACAACCCTGAGGTAGTAAATGCCCGGCTTGACATTCAGATGGCAGAAGCCGATCTCGTCGCCTCGAAGGGCAGATTTCTCCCCTCATTGGAATCGAGGCTGAGCCACAGCCGAAAGGGCACATCTGCCCTCACTTTGAGCAAGACCCAGGGTCTGGTCAACACCAACCAGAGTTACAGTATGGATACAAATCTGAGTTGGAGCCTGTTCAGCGGCGGCAGAAACTTCTCTGCCTTCAAGGCAGAGAAGATCTCGAGGCAGATGGCCGAACTCAACTACGAGAGAACCAGACAGAACACAGCGCTCAAAGTAACAGAGCGATACCTTGCCTGTCTGAAGGCCAAGAAGATGGTAGAAATATCTGAGCAGGCCTTAGAGAGGAGCAAGGCTCAACTGGAGAGGACAGAAGTGCTGTTTCAGGTGGGCTCTGTTCCCCAGGCCGATGTGATGGGGCAGAGAGTCCAACTGGGAACCGAAAGGCTGAAGCTCATCCGGGCCAAGATGGATTACAAGGATGCCATAGCAGACTTCCTCTGTGTGCTGGGAATAGAGCTCCAAGGCCAAGAAGTGGAGCTGAAAGATGTAGAGATAGATTTAGTTCACGAGGATATTGGATTTGAAGAGGCATTCCAGAGGGCACTGGAGAATAGGAAAGATTTCACCGCCTTAAACAAGAGCTTGCAGGTGGTTCAGTATAACTTAAAAGCCAGTAAGGCCTCTTTGTTGCCCAGTCTGAGTGCTTATGTGAGCTATGGCCTCTGGGATGTGACCTGGCCCCGCTCCTTTCGCAGTTTAGACAAAATAGACAATCTGACCTATGGCCTGACACTCAGTATACCGATATTTGAAAGGTTTCAATCTCGTGCCGAGATAGAGAGGGCACGGCTGAGTTGTCGGAAGGCTGAGACTCAAATAGAGGAGGGTAGACGCAGGATAGCTCTGGAGGTTAGCTCAGCCTCAGAGGCGCTGAAGATGGCAAGGGAAAGCATAGCGGTTGCCAGTGAAAACTTGCAGGCAGCTCGGGAGAACCTGCGGTTTGCCGAAGAGAGATATCGGCTTGGCTCCGGGATTCTACTGGACCAAATCACCGCTTCAGTCCAGCTCCGAGAGGCAGAGGCAGACTATGTGAGCGCCCTCTACGATTATCTCTTGGCCCGGATGAGATTGAAAAACGCAATGGGCACGCTGGAGGAGCAGAGGGAGTGAGGGGGAGAGAGGGAGAAAGAGCAGGGGTGCAGGGGAGCAGAGGAGCAGAGGAGCAGGGGAGCAGAGGAGCAGAGGAGCAGAGGAGCAGGGGGGAGCAACTTCCCACTTCCCACTTATCTCTGTGGGAGAGCTCTCCAGAGCCCGCTTTTGAACAATTGGTTAATTGGTGAGTGGTAGATTGGGTTCACTAATGACCGACGACCAATGAGATTCTGTCGAAAAATGGGGTTTTGCAGGCCATCTGACCGCGATCTACAGAATCTGACTCAGATCTTGGAGGCGTGAACCGGCCTCAATGTGGAGACGACCCGGCGGGTCGTCTCTACAATATATCGTCTCAGCCATTCAATACCCTATTTTTCGACAGAATCCAATGACTATTAACTAACATAAGGAGGTGAACAATAATGAGGTTAGCCAACATAATCGTCCCTGTTCTGGTGGCTATTTCCGTTCTCTTGCTGTTCTCTTGTCAGAAAGGGTTAGCTTACACTCTGGAAGAAAGTTTCCAGAAGACGCTCCTACAGGAAGGGGCAACCAAACTGAGTGTGAGCAACAGAAATGGAAATATCGTAATTAGCCCCTGGCAGGAGGACAGTATCAGGATAGAGGCCACAAAGAAGATCAAGGCGGCTAACAAAAAGAAGGCCAGAGAGTATGCCGAAGAGCTGAAGATCGAGATATCTCGGGAGGGCAACGAGATTATCATCAGGACAATCCGTCCCGACCTTGAGGAACGGAGAGGTTTCGGGGCAATCTTCAGAATCTCCAAAAGGGAGATTCAGACAAAGGTTGCCTACAACATTCGTGTCCCGGAAAAGCTCGATCTCAACCTCCGGAGCCGCAACGGGAGCATCAAAACCGGCGGCATACAGGGAGACGTGACCGGGGAGACCAGAAACGGCGGCATCCAAATCGATGATGTCGAAGGGAAGGTCTTTGCCAGAAGCAGAAACGGCGACATTTCCCTGGCGGAAATCGACGGGTCGGTAGAAGTGGAGACAAGAAATGGTAAGATCTCCCTTTCAGAAATCATCGGCTCAGTGGAGACTGTCACAAGGAACGGCAATATCCGGGTTGACCAAGCGGATGAAGATGTCTCCGCCCACAGCAGAAACGGCAGTATCTCTCTGCTGAAGATCGGCGGGTCGGTAAATGCCAGCACAAGAAATGGCAAAATCTGGACAGAGATAACCGGGAAAAGCTTTCAGGGCTGCGATCTTAGCACCAGAAACGCCACTATCACTTTGATCGTTCCTGGAAGTCTCTCAGCGGACCTCGATGTCTACACCCGCAATGGGAAGGTGAATACAGAGCTGCCCGTAGCAGTGTTTGGTACTTTCAGTCGGGGTGAACTGAAAGGGAAAATCAACCAGGGCGGCCCGCTGCTCCGGCTTCGGACCAGAAATGGGAATATCGCCATCAGAAAATCAAAGGAGGTGACAAAACAATGAGGCTGGCCAAAGCAATCGCCGCTGTTCTGATAGCCGTTTCCACCGTTATGCTTCTTTCTTATCAGCAGGGGTTAGCCTACACTCTGGAAGAGGGCTTTCAGAAGGTCATCCCCCAACAGGAAGCAACCCTACTAAAGGTGAAGAATGTTAATGGAAACATCCAGGTCAGCTCCTGGCCCGGAGACAGCGTTAAAATAGAGGCACTCAAGAAGGTCAAAGCCCCTGACCGGGAAAGGGCAGAGAAGTGGCTGAAGGAACTGGAAATTCGAGTGTTACACTATGATAAAGAGATAAGCGTGAAAACGATATCTCCCCGCCGTAAGTACCACCAGGGTTTTTGGGATTTCCTCCGGGGTAGAAGGGTTCGGTGGAGTGTTGACTATACCATTACTGTGCCTGTAAATCTCGATCTGCAGTTGGACACTACCAATGGAAATGTCGAAGCCGGTGGAGTAAAGGGAGAAGTTGAAGCTCAAAGCACCAACGGCAATGTCCGAATTACGGAAGTAGAGGGCAGTGCTCTGGGGCAGACCACCAATGGCAGCGTGAAGATAAAGGATATAGAAGGCGATGCCATCGCCAGAAGCACTAATGGAAGTGTAGAACTTTTAGACATCGCCGGTTCGGTGCAGGCCTCGACAACAAACGGCAGTGTCAAAGCCGAAATAATCAGTGCAAAACTGGAGAAAGACTGTCACCTCTCTACCACCAACGGCAGTATCTCTGTGAGCCTTCCAGAAGATATTTCAGTAGATATCGACGCCCGGACCACTAATGGAAAGGTCAGGGTTCATCTGCCTGTAACTATCCAGGGAGAGATAAATAGGCGAAGACTTCAGGGTAAAATCAATCAGGGCGGTCCACTGCTGCGGGTGCGAACAACTAACGGAAACATCACTGTTGAAAAAGGAACAGGCACAGAGGGCAAAGTTGAAGCTCCTTCAATCCCTGAAGAGAAAAGAGAGTTTGACAGCCACCGGGAACGTTGGGATTGGGAACTGCCGCTCTCAGAGGAATTCGATATATGGCCTGTGGAGAAGGAAGGCTGGGAGTGGGATGCTGTGGGCAGATTCAACCGAGTGGAAGGGTCGGTTCTGGGCCTGAAGGTGACAGCCTGCCCAACTCCCCCTGGCCAGAACAAGGTTTATGTCCAGGGAGATTAC
>DAOVPH010000046.1 GCA_030629295.1 Candidatus Latescibacterota bacterium
AAAGTAAATAAAGAAACCAATCTTAATCCCCGCTATACTTTTGATACTTTTGTAGTAGGCAAAAGCAATCAATTTGCCCATGCAGCTTCTCTCGCTGTCGCTGAGTCGCCAGGGACCACCAGATTTAATCCCTTGCTTATTTATTCGGGAGTAGGGATGGGAAAGACACATATTCTCCAGGCTATAGCCCAGTATTGCCTTAGCCGAAGCAAGGCAAAAAAAGTGAATTATGTCTCCTCGGAAAAATTCACCAACGATTTCATCCGTTCAATTCAAGACAATGATACTACCGAGTTTAATAGGATGTACCGGAGCTCTGAGGTATTATTAGTGGATGACGTTCACTTTTTTATCGGAAAGGAGAGCACTCAGGAGGCTTTCTTCCATACATTCAACACAATTCACCAAAATGGAAAACAGATCGTTCTCACCTCTGATAGACCCCCGCGTGAATTAAAAGGCCTAGAGGAACGGCTTATTTCCCGCTTTCAATGGGGATTGGTAACCGATATACAGCCACCAGACTATGAAACCAGAGTCGCTATTCTGCGCAAGAAAGCAGAAATGGAAGAGGTTCATCTGCCTGATGAGGTTATCTTCTTTGTCGCTAAAAATATCACCTCTAACATCCGGGAACTGGAAGGAGCCCTAATAAGACTGCTTGCTTACTCATCTGTAACTGGCGAGAATATCTCATTGGACTTAATCCCCAGAGTACTCAAGGATATTATTAGATCTTCCTCTAAAAACATAACGATAGAATCTATACAGGCTGCGGTTTCTAATTTTTACGATATTCCTATTGACTTAATTATAAGTAAAACAAGGAGAAAAGAGGTGGTAACCGCTCGTCAAGTGGCTATGTATTTTGCTAAAACATTAACTAGTAGTTCTCTGAAAACAATAGGACTACATTTTGGGGATAGAGACCATAGCACTGTAATCCACTCTTATCAACTTGTTGAGCGCCGAAAAAAAACGGATAAGATATTCAATAATGAAATTAATAATATTATCTCAAAGATTAAAGGGTTTTGAGTCTCTGTAAAACAGTGATTTAATATCTATCTCGGTGGATAATATCGGTCTTAGAGAATCCTCTCTGAGAGATGAGATCTTATCCTCCTCGACTCGTTAGCGTATAAACCCAATATTGCGGCAGAAAACATTACAGCATATAGACATTGAAAGAGGTCTCGTTATTAACAGAAAATGTGGAAAAGGGGGGATATCTATCTTTACTTTTTTCCACCGGGCTGCTTTTACAGAAGTCTGTTTAAAAGATCAAGTGGATATTAAGATTTCTTACACAATCTCGTTCACATCTTAATCACTTAAGAAAAATAACGTTACTTAAGACTCTTGGTAGTTATCCACTGGTTAATTATTAGTATGATAGGTCTAGAAAAGAAATATAATTTTCTAAATGTTGTGTTAATTCAAGGAGGTAAATCAAATGAAGATCAATATCGAACAGAGCAATTTTAATGAGGGAATACAGAAAGTATTCAGTATTGTTCCCATTAGAACAACACTGCCGATACTTTCTAATATTCTCCTGGATGCAAAAGAAGGTGGCTTAAATATATCTGCCACTGATTTAGATGTCTCGATTTCCACCAAAATAGCGGCGGAGGTCGAGCAACCTGGTTCCATAACTGTGTTAGCGAGGAAGTTTGCAGAGGTGTTAAGGGAGTTACCCAATGTTCTGCTCTCTTTGGAATCAGATGGTGAGCGCGTTTGGATTTTGAGTGAAAGAGGGAGGTATAGCTTAATGGGACTTCCTGCTGAAGATTTCCCCCGACTACCCACTGGGGTGGAAGGGACAACTATCCAACCAGAAGGGGATGTACTGGCAGAGATGATAAGAAAAACAAGTTTCACTGTCTCAACAGATGAAAGCAGGCCAGCCTTAACCGGAGTCTTGTTTAAGGCCGATGGGAAAAGAATAAGCATAGTTGCTACTGACGGTCATCGATTAGCCGAAGTGAGGAAGAATCTCTCCGTGCCATTTTCTACTTTTGAGGCAATAGTTCCTCCTAAGGCTTTAAGCCATTTTACCGGTCTGATCTCAGGAGGAGAGCAGCTTAAGAAGGTAGTTGTGGGAGAGACATACATAGCGTTCGATTTGGGAGAAACGCAGTTATATTCTCGTCTTATAGAAGGTCCCTATCCTGATATTGAACGGGTAATTCCCCAAGCTAATGAGAAGAAAATGGTTGTGAATAATGAAGACTTCTCTTCTGCGGTGAGGAGAGTTGCCGCCCTTTCTGATACGGATACCCATCAGGTCTGTTTTTTAATCCGTAAGGGAACGGTAAAACTCTCTGCAACCAGCCAGGAGATGGGGGGAGAGGCTACAGAAGAGGTGGATGTCCAATATAATAACGAAGATTTAGATATTGGATATAATGCTAACTACATATTGGAGATATTTAAAAGGATGAAAAGCGACGAAGTTGTATTTGAGTTAGACACCCCGGTGAGTGCTGGAATTGTCAAGCCAGTAACTCAGCCCGAGGATGAAGATTATCTGTGCCTTATTATGCCCTTGCGACTTAACGATTAAAAAAGGAAGTTTTCGTTATCAGAGAGAGATGGAAACAGCCAGCCTGTATTGGCGAGGTGCTAACAGGCTTAATTAGTGAGTTAGGAATAGAGAAGAAGCTGGCTGAAACCACGGTATGCCAGATTTGGGACGAAGCGGTCGGGAATAATCTCTCCCAGGTCACCTCAGTGGTTTCCATTAAAAGGGGAAAACTCTTTATAAGGGTGAAGACCCCGACTTGGCGGAACGAATTAGTATTCTTAAAAAGCGAGATAATATCCAAGTTAAACAGAAGGGTGGGCAAGAAAGTAGTAAAAGACATTATTTTCGTGTGAGCAATAAGAGCAATCCAGCCACAAAGGCACAAAGACACAAAGAAAAATATCTATTATTTACCCTTAGTGTCTTCGTGGCGAGTAATACATGGAGGTAAAATGGAGCCTTTAAATGAGGAGTACAGTGCATCAAGAATCCAGGTATTGAAGGGGCTGGAGGCCGTGAGGAAAAGACCGGCGATGTATATCGGCAGCACGGGTACTAGCGGACTTCACCATCTTGTCTATGAAGTGGTAGATAACAGCATCGACGAAGCCCTTGTTGGCTACTGCGATGAGATAGAGGTCACGGTGAACAAAGACGGCAGTGTCACCATCGTTGATAACGGCAGGGGAATACCTGTGGATATACATCCTACCCAGAACAAACCCGCCCTTGAGGTTGTAATGACAATGCTCCATGCCGGCGGTAAATTCGACAAGAAGACCTATCGAGTCTCGGGGGGACTCCATGGGGTGGGCGTCTCTGTGGTTAACGCCCTTTCTCTTTGGTGTGAGGTTGAGGTCTGGCGCGAAGGGAAAGGATACCTCCAACGTTACCATCAAGGGACACCTGAGGCGGAAGTGAAAGAGACCGGAGAGACAGAACATTCCGGGACGAAGGTCTCCTTCCTCCCGGACCCGGAGATATTTGAAGTCACCGATTTCAGCTTTGATGTTCTTTCCCACCGGCTCAGAGAACTCGCCTTTCTCAACCCAGGGGTGCATATCTCCATCAAGGATCAAAAAAGTGATAAGGAGCACATCTTCCAATACGACGGAGGCATTTCCTCTTTTGTCGAGTATTTAGATGAGGAGAGGAACCCCCTTCATCAGCCTCCCATATACTTTGAGCGTAAGCGAGATGCTATCTCTGTTGAGGTAGCGATGCAGTACACTGAGTCCTACTCTGAAAATATCTTCACCTATGTGAATAATGTGAGTACAGTAGAGGGGGGGACGCATCTTATCGGGTTTAAAGCCGCCTTGACGCGTGTTTTTAATGTCTATGCCCAGAGGGAAAACGCACTTAAAGCAATAACGACCTCATTGTCTGGCGAGGATGTGAGAGAAGGGCTCACGGCGGTGCTAAGCATTAAAATGCCCGATCCCCAGTTCGAGGGGCAGACGAAAACCAAACTGGGCAACAGCAATATGAGGGGGATTGTTGAATCTCTGGTGACAGAAAGCCTTATGGAGTTTTTCGAAGAGAATCCCTCCGTGGTGCAGAAGATCTTGTTGAAGTCCATCGAAGCAGCCAGGGCCAGAGAGGCGGCTCGACGGGCCAGAGAGCTCACCCGACGCAAGACAGCCTTAGCCAGCAATAGCCTGCCGGGTAAACTGGCCGACTGCTCCAGTAAAGACCCAGAGGAATGTGAGATATTCTTAGTGGAAGGTGACTCTGCAGGCGGTTCGGCTAAACAAGGGAGAGATCGTCGCTTCCAGGCTATCCTGCCCCTGTGGGGAAAGATGCTTAATGTCGAGAAAGCAAGAATTGACAAAGTCTTAGATAATGATAAGTTGGAACCCATTATCACCGCCTTAGGTGCTGGTATCGCGGAAGAGTGTAATCCCCAAAATCTTCGCTATAACAGAATTATAATTATGGCCGATGCAGATGTGGACGGTTCGCACATCCGCACCCTTATCCTCACCTTCTTTTTCCGATATATGCGCAGCCTTCTCGAGAAAGGCCATATCTGTATTGCTCAACCTCCGTTATTCTCTATCCGAAAGGGGAAGAAAGAGGAATACGCCTACAACGAAGAGGAAAGAGATGCTGTTATTCGTCGCTTAGGAGAAGACGGGGGGATTATTGTCCAGCGCTACAAAGGATTGGGCGAGATGAATCCGGAGCAGCTCTGGGAGACCACTATGAATCCTGAGACCCGAATGCTGTTGAGAGTGACCTTAGAGGATGCCGTGGAGGCAGAGAAAGTGTTCTCCACTCTTATGGGGGGACAAGTCGAGCCCCGGCGAAAATTCATTGAAGAGAACGCTAAATACGTGCAAAATTTAGATGTGTAATTTGTCCCCTTGAAACATTTGCCCTGCCACGAAGAGTCAGCCCTTAGAGGTGTAACCCGGCCTTAATGTGGTAGAGACGACCCGCCGGGTCGTCTCTACGATATATCGTCTAGGTCATTTAACTCTCCATTCTTCGACAGGATTTCACCAATCACCAGCTAAAAGATTAAGAAAGGAAAGAAATGACTTCTCGCAGTGGTAAACTGATACCGGTCTACATTGAAGATGAGATGAAGAAGTCCTATCTCGATTATTCTATGAGTGTGATTGTCTCCCGGGCGTTGCCTGATGTGAAGGATGGTCTCAAGCCTTCTCAGCGGCGAATTTTAGTGGCTATGAACGACCTGAACCTCAGCCCCGGGCGACAGCACCGTAAATGCGCTAAAATTGCTGGAGATACCTCAGGCAATTACCACCCCCATGGTGAGGCAGTGGTCTACCCCACCTTGGTGAGAATGGCTCAGGATTTCAATCTTCGTTATCCCTTAGTGAATGGCCAGGGCAACTTCGGCTCAGTGGACGGTGACCCCCCAGCGGCGATGCGATACACCGAGGCCCGGATGGATCACTTTGCAGTTGAACTGTTGGAGGATTTGGACAAAGAGACGGTTGACTTTGTATCCAATTACGATGAGACCCGCACCGAGCCCACGGTGCTGCCGGCAAGGTTCCCCAACCTTATTTGCAACGGCTGTTCTGGGATAGCCGTGGGAATGGCGACTAATATCCCTCCTCACAATCTCTGTGAAGTTGTGGACGGATTAGTGACCCTCATAGACAACCCCGAGCTTGGCGATGAGGAACTTATGCAGTATGTAAAAGGACCAGATTTTCCTACCGGGGCGATTATATATGGCAAAGAGGGTATTAGAGAAGCATACCTGACCGGCAGAGGGAAGGTCACTCTGAGGGCACGGGTAGAGCTGGAAGAAGAAAAGGGGGGAGACCAAAAAATTGTCATCACGGAGATTCCTTTTCAGGTGAATAAGGCAGACCTTCTGGAGAACATTGCTCGTCTCATTAGAGAAAAGAAAATAGAGGGGATTACTGATCTCCGAGACGAGTCAGACCGAAAGGGGATGCGGATTGTAATCGAGTTGCGCAGGGAGGCTGTCTCCTCGATAGTCCTCAATCTCCTTTACGCGCACACCACCCTGCAGACTACCTTCGGGGCTATTATGCTGGCCTTAGTAGATGGTCAGCCGAAGGTGCTTACTTTAAAACAGATACTTTCTCTTTTCCTTCAGCATCGCCACCAGGTGGTGACCCGCCGCACCCAATTTGAGCTGAACAAGGCAGAAAAGAGGGCACATATCTTAGAGGGACTGAAGATTGCCCTACAAAATATTGATGAGGTTATCTCTATTATCAGAGAGGCACAGGATTCCGCAGTAGCAAAAGAGCTTTTGTGTCAGAAGTTCTCTCTGTCTGAAACGCAGGCCCAGGCGATTTTAGATATGCGGCTGGGGCGATTAACCCGCTTAGAACAGGATAAAGTGGAAGAGGAATATCAGGAACTGTTGAAATACATCGCCCAGCACAAGCACCTACTGGCAGACTACTCCCAGAGAATGGAGGTAATAAAGAGAGAACTTTTAGAATTAAAGCAGAAGTACGGAGATGCCCGGAGGACGGAGATTGTTGAAGAAACTGTGGGGCATATTTCTATAGAAGACTTGATAGCTGAAGAAGAGATGGCGGTCACCATTTCTCACTCAGGGTACATTAAACGTCTGGCGTTAGACACGTACAGACGCCAGCACCGGGGTGGATTTGGAGTTAGAGGAATGGCCACCAAAGAAGAGGACTTCGTCGAACATCTGGTCATTGCCTCTACCCACGACTGGATACTTTTCCTCACCGACAGAGGGCAGTGTTACTGGCTGAAGGTCTACGAAATTCCGGAAGGCAGCCGTGTCTCCAAAGGGCGTTCCATAGTGAACCTGTTGAAAGTGAAAAACGAGGAGACGATTACTGCCTTTGTGCCGGTCAAGCAGTTTGATGCTCAGTATTTTCTTACCATAGCCACGGGTAAGGGGGTCATTAAGAAGACCAACCTGGCAGCCTACAGTTCCCCTCGAAAAGGCGGTATCCGGGCTATCTCGCTCACTTCAGACGACACGGTGATTGCCGCAGCTCTTACCGATGGCAAAAAAGATATCCTGCTGGCTGCCGGAAATGGCCGGGCCATTCGGTTTCACGAGACAGAGGTGAGAGAAACAGGGAGATCTGCCCAGGGGGTCAGAGGGATGAGGCTCTCCGAAGACAACAGGGTGGTAGGAATGGTCATCGCTGAGCAGCTTCAGGACCGTCAGAGCAAAAAGAGCAGCGCCGCCGAGGAGTGTCTCCTCTCTGTCACTGAGAATGGGTATGGCAAGAGGACGAAGATTTCGAGGTATCCCCTTACTCATCGAGGGGGTAAGGGGGTTATTTCTGCCAAGATTACTTCGTCAAAAGGGAAAGTGGTGGCGGTGGAGAAGGTGAGTAGACGCGACGAGGTGATGATTATTTCCCAGGGGGGAAAGCTGATTCGCCTGACAATTAGGAATATTCGCATGGCTAGCAGGAATACTCAGGGAGTTAAGTTGGTCAGTCTAAGAGACGACAAAGTGATAGATGTAGCCACAGTGGTTTCTGAGCACAAGGACTAAACAGCTTGAGACATTTATCATCGGGCATTAGTCATTAGATAAAAGGGGGTTAACCAATTGACAGAATTTATCCGTCTGGCCTGGGGTGAGCTGCTTTAAAGGTGGAGACCCCCGGTACAACAAAGAACAGGGGGTGAGTATGAAGACAGTCTATTCCTGTCTGGCAATAGCAGTATTTTTGTTTCTTGGCTCTGGATGTGTGGAACAATCTGCTGAGGAGCTTTATGGGGAAGCTGAAAAAGCGGCGGCCGACTCGTCATCATACGAGAAGGCCGAGAAGCTATTTCGGAAATTGCTCGCCAAGTATCCAGAGGATGAAAGATGCGACGATGTCCTGTTTGCCTTAGCCCAGATTGAGGTGAACAAGGGCAGAGGGCAGGAGGCAGTGGCTAAGTATGAACAGTTGCTGAAGCAATATCCTCAGAGCGGCCTGTGTTACAAGGCACAGTTTATGATTGGATTTATATACTCAGAGATGCTTCACGATTACTCGAAGGCAAAGCAGGCTTATCGGAAGGTGATCGAGAGCTACCCCGACTGCGATCTGGTCAGCTCTGCCGAATGGATGATTGCGAATATGGGGAAAAGCCCCGAAGAGACAGGCGGATTTGATTCGGAGAAAACCAAAGGTACTCAGTAGAATGTGACAGTTCAGCCACTAAGACACTATTTAGTGAGAAGGCGGACAACAGTGAGAATTGAGAGCGTGCTGACGGTATCCGAATCCAAGAGACTCATAGCCAAAGGCGTTAAGGAACTCGAGATCGTTAAGAAAGCTTTAACAGACGGAATGGTGACCGTGGCTATGGGCACCACTAACACCTATGTGGCCGAGGAATTTACCGGTCAAAGGATTGCGAAGTTCGGCTACACCACTGGTTTGACGCTGCCCAAAGGGAGAGAGAAGAAACTCCGTCTGGATATCCCCCGAAGGCCGGCAGTGGTATTTCGGAAGGGTAAATTGATAGAGGGATTATCGGTAAATGACTCGGTTAAAGAGCTTAAGGCTGGCGATGTTTTTATTAAGGGGGCAAATGCCCTAAACTACAGGGAGAAGGTGGCGGGTGTCCTTGTTGGGGATCCAACTGGAGGGACTGTTGGCAATGCCATTGGCCCTTTGATTGGCCGTAAGGTCCATCTGGTTATTCCCATCGGGTTAGAGAAATGTATTCCCTCTGATATCGTCGAGTTAAGCCGCCAGATAGCCCTTACCTCAGAGGCAAATGTCACCTCTCTTTTCCCGGTCACTGGGGTGATAGTGACGGAAATCGAGGCATTAGAGACCTTGGTCGATGTGCGGGTGGTGCAAGTTGCCGCCGGAGGGGTGGCCGGAGCTGAAGGCTCGGTGAGGTTGCAGATTGAGGGAAAAAAGGGAGAAATCGAGAAGGTGGAAAGAATTTTAGAGGGGATCTATGGGGAGGAGGAGTTTGGTTAATCCTGGTATCCTGATAGGTTGCCTGGGGATCTCATTGGTGGCAAAGTAATTTCGTAGGTTGGGTTTAAGCGTAGCGAACCCGACAAAAGGCGGAATGTTGGGTTTCGTCCCTCAACCCAACCTACAAGCTATCCCTGCCTTTTTGGGGATAGGGAAGGCAGAGGTGGCAGACATGGCAGAGAGCGAACTTGCTTAGCATGTTAATCCTCCCGCAGGTTCCGAACCTCCGGGAGGGTACCACAGTCAATTCCTAAAAACATGAAGGGAGCGGGCATCTTGATAGAGGTTGAACATCTGAGCAAATATTTCGGCAGAACAACAGGGGTGGCTGACATATCTTTTCGGGTAGAGAAGGGAGAGATACTCGGATTTCTGGGTCCCAATGGTGCGGGCAAGACCACCACTATGCGCATCCTCACCTGCTTTCTGCCCGCCTCAGCAGGTACCGCCCGGGTGGCCGGATACGATGTCTTTACCGACTCCTTGGAAGTGAGAAAAAGGATAGGCTACCTGCCTGAAAATCCACCAGTTTACAACGATATGACCGTCAGGTATTTTCTGGAGTTCAACGCAAAGATAAAAGGGATCGAGCCCAAACAGCAGAAAAACAGGACAGAGGCGGTAATAGAGAAATGCGCCCTTCAGGAGGTCAAGGAGACCATCATTGGCAAACTATCCCGGGGCTACAAACAAAGAGTGGGACTGGCTCAGGCCTTAATCCATGACCCAGAGGTGTTGATCCTGGATGAGCCCACTATGGGACTTGATCCCCGGCAGATAATCGAGGTGCGCCAGTTGATCAAAGAACTGGGAGGAGAACATACCATTATCCTCAGCACCCACATCCTGCCGGAGGTGAGCGTCACCTGCGAGAGAGTAGTCATTATTAACAAGGGCAAGATCGCCGCTGTGGATACCCCGGAGAACCTCACTGTTCGACTGAAGGGGTCTGAAAGGATCTATTTAGAAGTGGAAGGACCTGTTGGCCAGGTGGAACAGAGACTCAAACAGGTCCCCGATGTCACAGCAGTTAGCGTAGAAACTCG
>DAOVPH010000062.1 GCA_030629295.1 Candidatus Latescibacterota bacterium
GAAAAACCCGAGATGAAACAAAGGGCATCGGAGATTAAGAATTATGCGATCGTCGCTTTTATTGCGGTCTTGTTCACTTTCGTAGGGATAATCATCGCTTCCGGACTGGGGAGAACGCCTGTAGTCCACACTGAACCTTCTGCAGAGGAAGGGATACTACAGGAGACCGCCGTAGCCACCAGCCAAAGCCCCTTCGGGTTGGCCATCCAAAGAGTGGGACCTACTGTGGTTTCAATCACTGCTCAAAAGGTGGTAAGGGTGAGAATCCCCGATTTTCCCTTTGAGTTCAAAGGCCCGTGGGAGAACTTCTTCCGACCCTTCCGTGATCAGGAATTTAAGAAGGAGAGAAAACAACATCAGAAAACTCTCGGCTCGGGATTTATTGTGGACAAAGAGGGACATATCTTGACTAATAATCATGTGATCGCTGGGGCCGAAGGGATTTCAGTTAAGTTGTCTGACGAAAGGGAATTCAAGGCAGAAGTCATCGGAACAGACCCGGAAACGGATGTGGCGCTGATTAAACTGAGAATGGACGAAGAGATCCCTGACCATGAGATAGCGAAATTAGGTGATTCCGATAAGATCGAGGTCGGCGACTGGGTGGTGGCGCTGGGGAATCCTCTGGGACTTGAAAGAACGGCCACACACGGAATAGTGAGTGCGAAAGGGCGATCTGGTCTTTCGTTTCAGGGCGGAGCACCCAGTTACCAGGATTTCATCCAAACGGATGCTGCTATTAACTATGGCAACAGTGGCGGCCCCTTGGTGAATACTAAGGGAGAAGTGATCGGCATCAACACCGCTATCACCGGGAATGTGCAGGGGCAGAATTTCGGTTTCACCATACCCATCAATATGGTCCACAGGGTGATGGAACAGCTTATGGTCAAGGGTAAAGTGGTGCGGGGCTATTTGGGTATGACGCCTAATGAGATAACCTCTGATCTGGCAAAGGCAATAGGGCTTTCTGCCACTGAAGGTGTTCTGGTAGCCACAGTCGAACCTGACACGCCGGCAGACAAAGGGAGACTGAAGGTAGGAGATGTCATTATCCGGTTTGCTGGGAAGAAGATAAAAACTGTTAAGCAGTTCCGGATGCTGGTCGCCAACCATGCACCGGGGGAGAAGGTGAAGATGACGGTCATCCGTGACGGCAAAAAGAAGGAGCTCAGCTTTACCCTGAGCGATCGGGCGCAATATCTGAAGTTGGCGACTGGTGAGTCGGAAGCTGAAGAAACCCAGGCCTGGATGGGGATGGAAGTGGCCAGTGTCAAAAGCGATGTTGCCCGCTCAATGGGAATAAAAGAGAAAACCGGGGCGGTGGTCATCGGGGTAGAAGACGGCAGTCCTGCCGAAGAGAAAGGAATAAGGCCGGGGGATGTCATCCTTCAGGTAGGTCACCATCAGATTAAGGATTTAGAAGATTATCAACAAGCTGTCCGGAAGCTGAAAGGCAGTGAAAAACCTATTCTGTTCTTGATAAAGCGAGGCACATGGACCCGTTTCATTGCACTCGAAGAAGAACAATAAACCTCGATGAGATAGATAATTATGAAATCTATTTGCATCTATCTAAATCAATGCTGTCTTTAATCTGTCTAAATCAATAAAGAGGAGTGAGATAAGGGTGTCTAAGCTGATAAAAAAACCGTATGTAACTGAAGATCGCTCTTTGGAGCAGTATTTGCAAGAAATCGGTAAAATTGACCTATTAAAACCGAAAGAGGAGGTACAACTGGCTAAAAGAGTCAGAGCCGGAGACGAGGAGGCTTTAAAGCAATTAGCCCAGGCAAACCTGCGCTTTGTGGTTAGCGTAGCTAAGCAGTATCAAAATCAGGGATTACCTTTAAGCGATCTTATCAATGAAGGTAATGTGGGACTGATCAAGGCCGCAAAGAGGTTTGATGAAACCAGAGGTTACAAATTCATCTCTTATGCTGTCTGGTGGATCAAGCAGGCTATTCTACAAGCCCTGGCCGAGCAGTCCAGAATAGTTCGGCTGCCACTAAACCGAGTGGGGGCTCTGCACAAGATCGGAAGGGCCTCCTCAGAACTGGAACAGGAGTTTGGCAGAGAGCCAAGTGCCGATGAGATTGCTGATGAGCTGGATATGACTGAGCATGAGGTTATGGACACACTTAAGATCTCCAGCCGCCACCTCTCTCTGGACGCTCCCTTCAGTGAAGGGGAAGATAACAGCCTCCTGGATGTTCTCTCAGATGGGATTCAGCCATTGCCCGATGAAAATCTGATGACCAACGCTCTCAAGGAGGATATCAGAAGGGCACTTGACACTTTGAGCAAACGGGAAGCCAAGGTCATAAGCCTTTATTTCGGCCTGGATGGAAAACAGGCGCTTACCTTAGAGGAGATAGGAGTGAGATTTAAACTGACCAGGGAAAGAGTTCGTCAGATTAAGGAAAAGGCTATACGACGCCTAAGACATGCCTCCCGAAGTCGCCTTCTTAGAACTTACCTCCACTAAATCCTCGTTATCTTTTGGCAACAACCGTTGTGAAATAAAGGATTGCAGGCACATATTCGTAGGGGCAGACCTATGTGTCTGCCCAGATTTAGGCGCACATACAGGTGCGCCCCTACTGGCATGAGCGCTGATTTGGCAGGATTCTTGTCTGCCAGCAAATAGCACCAAAGGTTAGTATTTTGGCATCGGCCAAATTAGAAAATCTAATATTCAATCAAAATGAAAAAAAACCCTTGACAATATTTCTCAGAAACTGTATTTTATTAGAAGCTGAATTTTCAACATTCTTACCTGGTGGGAGGGTGGTATGGATAAGGTATTAGAGACAATTCTCACTACGGGAGTGGTAGCGGTGCTGCGGGCAAAGTCCTCTGCTGAGCTGATGAATGTCGCCCAGGCTCTCTCAGACGGCGGAGTAAAAGCTATTGAGGTGACAATGACCACTCCCGGAGCACTTAAGGTGATCGAAGGAGTTTCTGAACATATGGTTGGTGAAGTGACAGTGGGAGTCGGTTCGGTTCTGGATGCGGAGACAGCCAGAGCAGCTATACTTGCCGGGGCTCAGTTTGTGGTAGGGCCTGTGCTCAACGAAGAGGTGCTCCGGCTTTGCAAGCGATACAGCAAGGTTGTCTGTCCAGGGGCATTCACTCCCACGGAGATACTCAGGGCATGGGAACTGGGAGCGGATATAGTGAAGGTTTTCCCTGCCACTGCCTTGGGTCCGAAATATTTCCGGGATGTGTTAGCACCGTTGCCCCAGGTAAGGCTCCTGCCTACCGGGGGAGTGAGTGTAGAAAATGTTGCTGATTTCATCCATGCCGGTGCCTGTGCTGTAGCCGCTGGGAGCTGCTTAGTGGATAAAAAAGCTGTAGCTACGAAAAAATGGGGGGTAATTACCGAAACGGCTAAAAGGATGATTGCCGAGGTGAAAAGGGGACGGGAAGGGTGAATAAATATTGAACCTCTAAAATTAAGGAGGTAGTAGATGGCAAGGGGAAGTGTAAACAAAGTTATCCTTATTGGGCATTTAGGAGCAGACCCAGAGTTAAAATACACCCCCGGTGGCAGGGCAGTCGCTAATTTTAACATGGCGACTACTGATGCTTGGACAGACAAAAGCAGCGGTGAGAAAAAAGAGAAAACAGAGTGGCACCGCATCGTCGTCTGGGACAAACAGGCAGAGATATGTGGGGAGTATCTGAAAAAAGGCAGCCATGTCTACATTGAAGGCAGACTTCAAACCAGGTCCTGGGAAGACAAGAACGGTATGAAGAGGTACACCACTGAGATCGTAGCCCAACGGATGCAGATGTTAGGTGCCAAAGGAACTGCTCCCGCTGAAGTTGAAGCTCCTCCTGCTGAGGAAGAAGCACCAGAGGGAGAGAAAGAAAACCTGCCTTTCTAAACCTTCGAGGAGTTCAAGCGAAAAACGGGGATAGACACGGTGTCTTTCCCCGTTTTTGAAACCAGAGAACAAAGAGAGCTGAAAATGGAGAAGATTGGGATATTAACCAGCGGAGGTGACTGCTCTGGTATGAATGCAGCTATCCGGGCAGTAGTAAGATGCGCTATATATCACGGCCTGAGCGTAAGCGGGATAAAAAGAGGATTCGAGGGACTTATCCAGAATCAATTAGTAGAAATGGATCTAAGCAGCGTGGGGGGCATCATCAACCACGGTGGCACTATTCTGGAGACTGCCCGCTGTCCAGAATTTAAAACAGAAGCAGGGATGAAAAAGGCAGTTGGTACCCTTAAGAAACACAAAATTGAGGGACTGGTGGTCATCGGAGGAGATGGCTCTTTCCGAGGTGCACACGAGTTGAGCGCTAACTGGGCAGTGCCTACTATCGGAATACCGGCCACTATAGACAACGACATCGCAGGTACAGATTACGCCATCGGATTCGACACCGCGGTAAACACCGCCTTGCAGGCCGTCGATAAGATCAGGGATACTGCCTCTTCCCTCAGGCGGCTTTTCGTAGTGGAAGTAATGGGCAGACAGGCAGGATTTATAGCCCTGGAGACCGGACTTGCCGGAGGCGCCGAAGAAGTGCTCATTCCCGAAAAAGATACCGATCTGGAGAAGATGTGCAAAAAAATAGTAAAGGGTTATCAGAGAGGAAAACGCTCAAGCATTATCATCGTAGCCGAGGGAAACGAATCAGGAGGGGCGTTTAAAATAGCCCAACAGATAGGGGATAGAACCGGTTTTGAAGTGAGGGTTTCTGTGCTCGGTCATCAACAGAGGGGAGGATCGCCTACTGCCTTAGATAGAGTGCTTGCCTCCAGATTGGGAGCCGCTGCTGTGGAGCAACTGGTTAAAGGTAACACCGATAAGATGGTGGGGATCATCTCCAATCGGGTGGAGGTCTCGAACCTCGACTATGCCTGGAGATTTCAGAAACAGACAAACTTGAGCCTGCTTAAACTAATCGAAATCCTCTCCATCTGAGTTGTCACGGAATTGTTTTCTGTACAAAACTCGGTAGAGTCCATCTTCTTTCATTAATTGCTGATGAGAGCCCTGTTGAACGATCCGTCCGCCGTCTAAGACAACAATCCGGTCGGCGTTCTGTACTGTAGAGAGCCTGTGAGCGATCACTATGGAGGTTCGCCCTTTTATGAGGTGCGTGATCGCTTCCCGCACCAACAGTTCTGCCTCGGTATCCAACGCCGATGTGGCTTCGTCGAAGATCAACAGGGCCGGATTTTTCAGTATGGCTCGGGCGATGGCCAGCCTCTGTCTTTCCCCCCCAGAGAGCCTTACGCCTCGGTCGCCGATCAATGTCTGATACCCCTGGGGCAGTTTCAGGATAAAATCGTGGGCATTGGCCGCCTTAGCCGCTCGCATCACTTCCTCTTCGAGTATTTGAGGGGTGCCGTAGGCGATGTTGTTCCAGACCGTGTCGTTGAAAAGTATCGTCTCCTGAGTGACAATTCCCATTAAACGGCGAAGCGAGCCGATCTCGATCTTCTTAAGGTCTGTTCCGTCTATCTCTACTCTTCCCCGATAGGGGTCGTAGAATCTGGGAATTAAGTCCACTAAGGTTGATTTACCCGAACCGGTAGGTCCAACCAGTGCCAGTGTCTCTCCTGCTTTTATCTCTAAGTCAATGTCTTTCAAAACATCATTCCCATCCTCATACCAGAACCAGACATCTACAAATCTGATCCTCTCGGTGATGTCTGTTATGCGGATCGCTCCATCGCTGTTCCGAATGGAGGGACGGGTATCCAGAACCTCAAATATTCTTTCTCCTGCAGCCAGCCCTTCCTGAATCTGGTTGTTAGCCCGTCCCAGTCTCTTCAAGGGGTCAGTTAGGCAGAACAGAAACGCCAGAAAGCCGATAAACTCCTTTGGGGCTAACAATCCGCCTTCCAGCACTTGAAGGCCGCCGTAGAACAACAGTAGCAGTCCCACTGCTGTCCCCCAGAATTCGGTCACCGGCGATGCCAACTTCGCCACTCTAATGCGTTTCCTGACTGTACTGAAGTACCGCTGGGTCGCTTGACGGAACTTGGCAATCTCAAACCTCTCCATGGCAAAGGCTTTCACCACTCTAATCCCAAAGATCGTCTCCTGCAGGACCGAGGTTATATCTGCCATTCTCCCCTGGGAACGGGCACTGTATTTCCGAAGTTTTAGTCCAATTTTAGCAATAATCCACAGAGTTACAGGCAGCACCGCTATCACGAATAAAGTCAGCTTCCAACTGAGGATAAGAAGAATCCCCAGATAAAAAATGGCCAGGAAAAGATCTTGAACCAGGGTGGTGAAGACCACCCGGAGACTTCGGTTGAGGACCCCTACATCGTTAGTCACCCGGGAGATTAAAACCCCAGCCCGGTTTTTATCAAAATAGCCCAAGGGCAGATCCTGGAAGTGCCCATAGAGGCTGTTCCTGAAATCTCTGGCCACTCCTTCCTCCACATGAACTATCAGATATGCGTGGAGGTAGCCGAAGAGGCTTTTCAAAAAAACGGCCAATGCCAGAACCAGACAGAGGTGCTTCAGGGTCTGCCTCTTTGTCGCTCCCCCGATTAGCTGATTCGTCTTGCTTTCAAGCTTTAACTTCAACCTCTCTAAGAAGGGAATCTTAGGTTTCAAGTCCCTATCCTCTATCTGTTTCTGTTCAGGCACCTGGGATTTGCTGAGCAGGTTTTCAGTCTGGGGGTTTTCAATGACTGTCCCCGGGGTTGAGAAGATGGTTTCCACAAAGGGTATAGCCATCCAGAGGCTTACGCTGCTCAACAGGGCAAAAAAGACCGCAGACACTATTGAACCCAACAGACAGAGCCAATAGGGCCTAACACGGGCTAATATTCTCAAGAAGGTCTTCATTTTTGGTTAACCGCCTTATTCAGGGCTTCTCTCACCTTTTTGACACCAATTATCTCTATCTCTCCGACTCCGTTGCACTCTTTTAGATTCCCCTGGGCCAGCAGGCATCTTTTGAATCCCAGTTTCTGGGCCTCCCTGATCCTTCTCTCCACCTGGCTTACCGGGCGCACCTCACCACCCAACCCTATCTCTCCTATGGCCACCGTGTAGGGGTCGACAGGCAGATCCCGGAAGCTGGAGGCGATGGCCAGGGCGGCGGCCAAGTCCGCCGAGGGTTCTTCTATTCTCAGTCCGCCTGTTACCTTAAGAAAGATATCCTGAGCCCCTAAGTGAAGGCCTACCCTCTTCTCCAGCACGGCGATGAGGATCGAGAGTCGCCTCTGCTCTAAACCGGTAGTCACCCGTTGGGGATAGCCAAAGTTAGTTGGACCAACCAGGGCCTGGATTTCTGCCAGAAGGGGTCTGGTCCCCTCGATGCTGCAGGCTATGGCACAGCCGGGTTCTCCTTCGGACCTGTCCGCCAGAAACACCGCCGAAGGGTTCTCTACCCCTACCATCCCCGATTCCCGCATCTCAAATACACCGATCTCATTGGTGGAGCCAAAGCGATTCTTGACCGCCCGCAGAATACGGTAGCAGTGGTGCTGGTCCCCCTCTAAATAGAGGACCGTGTCCACCATGTGCTCCATTACTTTAGGACCAGCTATGCTTCCCTCTTTGGTGACATGCCCGATCAGAAAGACCGGCAGATCCGTCCGTTTGGCCAACTGGGTCAGCAGACCGGTAGACTGCCGCACCTGGGCTATACTCCCTGCCGAGCTCTCCAGTTGTGGACACTGTACTGTCTGCACGGAATCAATAATTAACAGCGAGGGAGAGAATTTCTCAATGTAAGAGATGATCTTCTCTAAGTCGGTCTCTGCTAACACAAAAAGGTTGGGAGTCACGCAGTCAACCCGTTCGGCTCGCATTTTGATCTGTCTTGCCGACTCCTCCCCTGAGACGTAGAGCACTTTCGCGTTGTTGGAGCTTAGTTCTCCGGCGACCTGAAGCAAGAGAGTTGATTTGCCAATTCCTGGGTCTCCCGCTACTAACACCACCGAGCCGGGAACTATCCCTCCACCCAGAACCCTATCGAACTCCGATACCCCCGTCTGCTGGCGGGGTTCTCCCTCGGTGACCACCTGGGTGATCGGAGTCGGCGGCTCGCTGGAGAAACGGCCAGGCCCTATTTGCAGCTCTGGTACCTCCTCGGCACAGGTGTTCCAGGCACCGCATTCGGGACATCTGCCGAACCAGCGGGGTGCCACCGCACCACAGGACTGACATACATATCTTGATTTTGCCTTTGCCATATTATCGAATTACCTTAATTTCAAAAAGTTCAAAGATTGCCTAAATTTCAAAAAAAATTGGCAATTTACAATTGAATCGGTCTGCCCTGTGCGATTGACTGATTTGCCGCCAGGGTGACTCTCAAAGTCTGGACTGCATCAGCGTAGGTGGACTTGATCTTTGAGGGGTTTTTTGACCGCACTGCCTCAATAAATGTTTTGTTTTCCTCAAAGTAGGGGTCGTTCTGATTCTCGATAATCTCTTTTCGTGCCGGTTCAAAGACGGTCAATTGCCCTGAAGTGAACTCGACCGTCAGGTCGCGGGTATAGACTGTAAGCCCGGCATAGGAACTTTGAGGAGCGATGCAGGCCGAAGTGATTGTGCAGACTGCACCGTTGGCAAAGGTGAGGGCCACAGTGCTGGCGTCGTGCACATCAAAGTTGGGGACGTCGAGCATGCTCCCGGAGCTGGCAGTAGCATAGACAGTCTTTACCTGGCCCAACAGGTAACGAGCCAGGTCGAAGATATGGGTGGTCTGCTCTACTATCTGCCCGCCGCTTTGAGACATCACTCTCCACCAGGGAACCCCGGGCATCCCGCCGATAAA
>DAOVPH010000148.1 GCA_030629295.1 Candidatus Latescibacterota bacterium
AAGGAATATGTGGCAGAGAAAATACCAGGATGCGCTTAGAATTACCAAAGAGATAAGAGAGATGATGAGAAAATACTAACCCTTGGTGCTGTTTGCTGGCGGACAACAATCCTGCTAAATCAAGATTCATGCGGGTTCCTTGTAGGGGGGCACCTGTGTGTGCGCCCATTTGGGCAGACACACGGGTCTGCCCCTACGAATATGTGCCTGCAATCCTCCATTCCACAAGGGTTGTTGCGAAATAGCATCATTGGCTACTGAGGATCGGATAAGAGCTTTGTTCATCTGTACTAGTATATTTTGAGCGTCCAGGGGAAGGACTCTGGTTCTTCCCCTGATTGCTCTCACGGGGTTATGCTTGGTCTTCATCTATAATTTCTTGGGAAGTGATAGCTTATGCAAGAGGCAATGTTATATGAAAGGCTAAAGGAGAGCAAGGTTAAATGCAACCTCTGCTCCCACCGCTGTGTTATTGCTCCCACTAAGAGAGGAATCTGTGGGGTCAGGGAGAACAGAGAGGGAACCCTCTATAGTTTAGTCTACGGCAGAAGTATCGCCACCCACATAGACCCCATTGAGAAAAAACCGCTTTTCCATTTCTATCCCGGCTCCTCTGCCTTTTCCATTGCCACGGTGGGGTGTAACTTCAGGTGCCTCCACTGCCAGAACGCTGATATCTCCCAGACACCTCGAGAACTGGGACAGATAGCCGGAGAGGAACTACTCCCAGAAAAAATAGTTACCTTAGCCAAACACCACAATTGCAAGAGCATCTCCTATACCTACACCGAACCGACTGTCTTTTTTGAATATGCCTACGAGACTGCCAAACTTGCCCATCAGGAGGGGATTGGGAACAACTTTGTCACCAATGGGTATATGACCGAAGAGGCTCTGCGAACTATTCAGCCCTACCTGAATGCTGCCAATGTTGATCTAAAGGCCTTCACTGAGGAACATTACCATAAGGTCTGCGGTGCCCGACTCGGTCCGGTGCTGGACACCCTCCGACTGATGAAGGAGTTGGGCATCTGGGTGGAGGTGACCACCTTGGTGCTTCCCACCCTGAACGACTCAGAGGAGGAATTACGGCAGATAGCTGAGTTTATCCTAAGCTTAGGTGCAGAGACCCCCTGGCATGTCACCGCCTTCTACCCCACCTACAAGATGACCCACCTGCCCCGTACTCCGGCCAGCTCTCTGCACAAAGCACGCAGTATCGGCCAACAGGTGGGCCTGAGATATATTTACAGCGGCAATATTCCCGGCGATGAAGGAGAAAACACTTACTGCTATAACTGCGGAGAACTCTTGATCGACCGGTACGGCTATCAAATCCTGGAGAGTCATATCGAAGATTCCAAGTGTCCTTATTGCGGTGCCCAAATAGATGGAGTGTGGACTTGAAGCGGAAAGATTCTCAGGTAGCGCAAAAAGTTAAGGTTGACTTTACTCCCCAGGGCGAATCTGTTTCTGTCCCTAAGGGGGCGACTATTCTGGAGGCAGCCTCTCTGGGAGATATCCCCGTAGAGGGCCCTTGTGGAGGCCGGGGAACCTGTGGCAAATGTATGGTCATCGCTCAGGGAAAGCTCTCACCGCTTTCTCCCGCAGAGAAAGAGCTTCTGTCCGCAGAAGAGAGGGAAAACGGATACCGATTGGCCTGTCAGGCTAAAGTTTTTGACGATGTGGTCGTCGAACTTTCCGATCAAGAGGGGTTGAAATCTCAGATTCTGACCCAGGCTACCGGATCGAATGCGGTTCTGGATACCGATGTAACAAAATACCATCTGGTGTTACCTCAGCCTGCTTTAGAGGATCAGAGAGCAGATTTGCAGAGAATCCGCGACCAACTGCCCCAAGGAGATACACTAAAGGCAGAACTGGAGGTATTGAGGAAAATCCCCGCTCTGCTCAGGGAGAGCGAGTTTGAGATCACCGCTGTAGTAGCAGGGGCAGAGCTGACCGACGTGGAGGCTGGCAATACTGCTGCAGACAGCTACGGAATCGGTTTCGATATTGGAACGACCACGGTCGTTGGCTATTTAATGGACCTTAACACTGGGGAGCAAGTCGGGGTCTCCGCAGCCTTAAATCCCCAGTCTGTCTATGGGGCCGATGTAATATCCAGACTCAGTTTCGTCATAGAACATCAGGACGGAACCAAAAAGCTACAGGAGAAAGTGATCGGCATATTGAATGAGCTTATTGAGGAGGCCTGCAACCAAACTGGGGTTGACCCTCAACAGATCTACCAGGTAACGGTAGTGGGGAACACCTGTATGCATCACCTGTTCTTGGGGATTGACCCTCGAAGCATAGCCCCTTCACCTTTTGTCCCGGTGGCAACAGCACCTTTGTGTTTAAAAGCTCAGGAATTAGGTCTTGATGTCCACTCTCGGGCTCTTGTTTATACCCTGCCCAATGTGGCCGGCTATGTGGGGGCGGACATTGTGGGGGGGATTCTGGCCACTGGTCTTTATCAAAGCAGCGAACTCAAGTTGTTCGTTGACATCGGAACAAACGGGGAGATAGTCCTGGGCAACCGGGAGCGGCTTTTAGCCTGTGCTACCGCTGCTGGCCCTGCCTTTGAAGGGGCGCGCATCAGTTGCGGGATGAGGGCTACCTCCGGGGCCGTCGATCGGATCTCTTTTGACAGCGATGTTCATTACACCACCATCGAGGGCGCCAGGCCCAGGGGACTGTGCGGCTCGGGACTGCTGGACGCCGTGGCAGAGTTGCTGAAGGTGGGAGTGATCGAGCCCAGCGGCAGAATAGTGGAGCCTGAAGCGATAGGACCTTTGGCCACCGACCAGATCAAAAGGCGAATAGTGGCAGGGGAAAGCGGTCCCCGCTTCATCTTGGCCCAGGCCGAAGAATCCGCTTCTGGCCAGCCGGTCTGCATCACCCAGCGGGATGTACGAGAACTGCAACTGGCAAAAGGGGCTATTTTTACCGGAATTCAACTGCTTGAAAAGGAGCTGGGGATAGAGGACAAAGACTTAGCGGAGGTTCTGCTGGCGGGTGCCTTTGGAAACTACTTGCGCAAAGAAAGCGCCTTGCGGATAGGCTTGTTGCCGCCGCTGCCCCCCGGAAAGGTGAAGTCGGTGGGAAATGCCGCCGGAGAGGGGGCAAAGATAGCCTTGATCTCAGCCCGGCTCCGGGAAAGGGCCGCAGAGATTGCCCAAAAGATAGAATATATCGAACTCTCTGGACGAGGAGATTTTATGCAGGCATTCGCCGATAATATGTTCTTCCCCTGAGAATAGAGGGGGTAGAAGATGAAGAAAGCAATAGCCGCTGTTGTAGCATACATCGGTACGGTAGAAAGGAGGCCAGATGATGCAGACGGTGCTTAGAGAACAGGAGGTCAAATTCATCACCGACAGTCGAGGTCGGAAAAAGGAAGTTATTATTAGTTATCACAAGTTTCGAGAGTTGCAAGATGTGCTGGACGAGATCCTGCCGGATAGGGAATACGATCTGACCGATGCGATCATCGAAGGGGTGAAGGAAATCGGTAGTATCCAAAGGGGAAAATCGGCGGCTAAGATGCGGACCTTAGGAGAGTTCCTCGATGAGCTATAGGGTGGTGTATTATCTTGCACAGGAAACCGAAACGGTTTTCTTGGTCACAATGTATGTGAAGGGTGAGAAGGAGAGCATTCGTCCTAAGGAGATTTTGGCTATTATGAACCAGGAGAACATAGGCATTTAGAAATGACCTGCCTGGAATGGCTAAGGTAAAGATAATACTCCCGGATATCATAAAGAGTGATTTCTTATATGCCGAAGCGATACGACTATTTTGACCACAAAGCGGATGTAGGAATTATAGGCATAGGCACAACTTTACCGGAGGCCTTCGAGCAAGCGGCAAAGGCGATGTTCAACCTTATGTACGATGCGGAAAAGGTGAAGCCTCTGGAGGAGATTCAGATTGAGTGTGAAGCAGACAGCTCGGAGGAACTGTTTGTGGAGTGGCTCAATGCACTGTTAGCCCAGGCAAACATCCATGAGCTTGCCTTAGGGAAATTCCAGGTGAAACAGATAGAGGGGTTCCAACTGATCGGCTGCGCTAAAGGAGAAGCCTTAGACCCGCAGAGACATAACGTTAAGACCGAGGTCAAAGCAGCTACCTACTCAATGTTGAAAGTGGAAAAAAAGGGGGAGAAATATATCGCTCAGTGTGTGGTGGATGTGTGAGCTGTCCACCCACTTACGACAGACCGGCCACAAAGACACTAAGACACCAAGAGTGAATAATAGATAT
>DAOVPH010000069.1 GCA_030629295.1 Candidatus Latescibacterota bacterium
CTCTGGGCCAGTCCACTGCCGCCGAACTCTATCCCCTCAAACCCATACTGCTCTGACCTGGCGAGTTTCTCCTCTAAAGTTTTTCCCGGCACCATTCCTTCTTGACAAGACAGTTTCATCTTTTTCTCCCTTCAATTTATTTGATCAACTGGTAACTGGTGAGATTCTGTCGAAAAATGCGGTTTTGCAGACCACCTGACCGCAACCAACAGAATTTGACTCAGATCTTAGAGGCGTGAACCGGCCTCAACGTAGAGACGACCCGGCGGGTCGTCTCTACAACATATCGTTTCTGCCATTCAACTCCCTATTTTTCGACAGAATCTAGTGAGCAGTCAGTTGTGAGTTAGCTACTCAGAATATCTGTAAACTATTGACTAATGACAGATGACTAATGACTCTCTCACTTAATCTGCAGATCAAGCTGGAGCGAAAACTCACATTTTCTGCCCTTTTGGGTCTTCTGCCACCGGTATTTTGCTGAGAGTCTCCCCCAGCTCATTTTTTGGGCTACAAACAGATACCATTTCACCCCTTTGCCATAGATAAATCTGGAAAAGGCCGCTCCAGGATGATCAGTTTCAAATTCATAGATTCTTGAATCATAAGAATCTGTCTTGAAAGTGGTTAAACGCCCACAGATAGTTGAAGAACGGAAAGGTCTGATGCGAAAGTCCAAGAAGGCAGAGATCCCTTGCTCACGGCGGGAATCTTCAAAATTCAGAAACACTATCTCTGCCCTACTCCTTAATCGCCATCTTTTGTCTGGGCTCCAGCACGTATTCAAGCGTATCCGGTTGTTCCGCCGTCCCAGAGCTTCTTTGCCCCGCTGGTTGTATTTAGACCGGAGATCAAGAAGAAGATCAACCTGGCGGGAAAATTCGTGAGCTGCCACCAATCCCCACTTATCTCCCCGGGTGGGGACAGGCTCATAATATCTTCGGTAAGGATGGTGGTATTGATCGACATAGAACAGCAGGTCTATGCTTTCAGTGGGCGAACAGACCAGCGAGGCAAACAGGCCAGTCTCGTTATACAGCTTCCCGGCGGCAGAGAAGGCGGAGCCGTGGAAGCTGTGGAAGTCACGGCTGTAGCTTCGGGCTAAGGCTGAAACCTTCAGCCCTCTGATCTTGGAGGTAGCTCCCCCAAGAATTGCCTTGCCCCCATTCTTGCATAAAGCCGCCTCGCCATAAAGATTCAGCCTTGGCCAGACAATATCCCAGTCTATTCCCCAAATGGAGTTGTTGGATCCAGTAAAGGCATACCTTTTTCTCTCCAAGTCGTAGTTCTTAAAAGCGGGATTAAAGGAAGAGAGGGCAAAGCTGGCTCCGAGTTTCAGGTTCTTTCGGGCAGCGTATAAAAATCTACCGCCTGTCAGTTTTTCCGAAAGCAGGTTCTTTTTGGCCTTCTCGGAAGCAGTGATGTGATATCCACTGGTAAGCAGTGTCTTTACCGTGCCGTCTTTGTTCAGACTGGCATCGAGCCTGCTCTGGGAGAAAAATATTGCCCATTGGGTGGTCTGGAAGGATTTCCTCAGGAAAATCCCTCGCAGGGCGCCGTTCTCCACACTGGAACGGTAGCCAACAGAAGAGGCGTCTTTTTTCCTAAGCAACCCGGGATCGCTTATTGAGTAGCTCCAGCGGCTGAAGACCAATCCCTGAGCAAATCCAGGCCGAAAATCTCCTGCCACTACCTGGTCGATTTCAGCTATCTGTTCAACCTGAAGGTAACCGGTCTTAAAATCGGCCAAGTCTCTTTCCCCTGAGTCTTTCTCCACCAACAAACCAAGTTCGTACCTATCGGCCACTGAGAGACTTAACCTCTGGTAGAGAGTCAGAGAGTGCGGTAGCTGTTCTCCCTGTAACCTGCCTTTCTGTTTGACCCGCAGACGCTCTTTTAAAGTTAAGGGCAGAGGTCGGTGCACAATAACATAAGGGCGCAGGCTCTCGATTAGCTCTCTATCCAGCGTCTTTATCCGGGAAAGCTCGTCTTTGCTCTTAAACGGGCCGTGCTTTCGGCGGAAGTTGACGATCGCCTGTGCCTCTTTCTCTGAAAGCCAGGGGATGGCCAAGAGGTCAGATACTCCTGCCCGATTCAGATCAACGGGATTGACCTCTAAATCGGCAAGCAGCTCTGAATAATCGCCCTCGGGGTCTAAGAAAGCTTCTGTAGGGAGGGAAACCTCCGCCTGACTAAGGCTGGAGATGAAGAAAGATAGAATCAAAACGAAGAGAAACGCAAAGAAGCCATATCTTATCATTGGGGGACAAACTGGCTATCGGAGAAGAGCTATTTTGACAATCCTGTCTCCATGAATGGTGAGCAGAAACACGCTTTGGTTGGTTCTCTGACGGAAGGAGATCTCTCCAGATGCCCCTTGGAATTCCCAAATTCTGTCCAGTGCCTGACAGAGTTGTTCTCTGGTTCTGACCCCTTTTTGCCAGGCCCGAAGAATCAGATTGGCAGCGTCATATCCGAAGGTAGCCACCTTAGTGGGATTCCTGCCGTATTCTTGCCTGAACTGATCGATGAATCTCCGGACAGTGGGGGAATCGTTCTCATCAAAGTATTCGGCTACAAAGATCGCACCTTTCACATAGTCGCCCCCCAGTTGGAGAACTTCTGGGGAATTCCAGCCGCTTCCACCCAAAAGCTGGGTTTCAATCCGCCAGAAGACAATCTGAGGAGCAATCAGAGCAATCTCCTGGGGAGCTCCCACCACCAGGAATCCCTCGATGTTGGTTAACGGAACCAGTGTTTCGGTTGTATCCTCCATAGCCAGTATCGATTCCAACGAGTCAGGGGGAAGCAATTCCAGACCAGCCTCCCTCACCTTTTGCAATTGGGCCCCGAAATCTGTTGTCCCGGTGGTGTACCACTCCTGAAGTACTACTTTTCCGCCCAACTCCTCTGTCCGTTGGACAAAATTCTCTGACATCTGCTGGCCACGAGAATTTAAGGGGGCTAATACTGCCAGAGTCTTAAGGTCCAAGTCCTCCACCGCATATTCAGCTATCCGCTCTGCCTGGATTCTGGGAGTCGTATTCAACTGGAAGATATATTTTCCGATAGTGATCAGGTTGTCCTGGTTTGCGGTAGGGGCAATTAGAGGGATTTTTACGCAGTTCGCCACTGCGGCAGCAGCCACTGTCGGCAGGCTGAAGACGGGCCCGACCACTGCCAGTAAATCTGTACACTCTGCCAATCTCTGGATGGCCTTGACTGCTCCGATAGCACTGCTCTTGGTATCTTCAATTGTTAAAGTGAGCTGGGACGGGTTATCTGCATCCCGCAAGACCAACTTCGCTCCAGCTAACAGGTCTTGTCCAAAGGTACTATCTGGCCCGGAAACAGGGCAAAGAAGACCGATAGCTGGAAGTGCAGGAGAAACAGGCTCTGCTTTGGGTGTATAGGTTTTAGCAAGACCTCTGCGCTGAAGTTCTTCGACCTGTAACGGCGAGAGTCTGGTTTCGACAATCCGGTCGATTATCTTCTGGGCCCTTTGCTTCAGTCTGCTGTCGCCTTTGTTTCCAACGACCTTTGCATATTCCTCTACTGCATCCAGATATTTCCCCTGCCGAAAGCGGCATCCACCAATGAGGTAGACGGCATGAGGGGCGTATCGAGTTCTGGGATAAGTCTCCAGCAATTTCTGAGCTGCCTGGATTGCCCCTTCATATTCACCCAGTTTGTAGAGGGTTTTGGCTACCATAAGCTGTGCTGTGGAGGATAGTTGGTTAGAAGGGAATTGCAGAATTCCCTGGAAATCATCCAGTGCAGCCTGGAAATCGCCTATTTTATAGCTTTCTACTCCTTGGACAAAGAGAGCATCTACCCGGGGGATAAAAGCCTCGCCACTACAATAGGCAACATAAGAAATTAGCATAATAGCCGCGAAAACAGTCAGCGATAGTTTAGACAATCTATATTTTCTCATCTTTACACCAGCTTTTTCTGTAGCTACAGTCTCTTTTTGCCTGCTATGCAAAGTTCAGTATACCCACTCTTCAACAAAGATCTTTCCCAAATAACAGGCATTGCGGTGTCAAGTAGTTTCATTATAACCCCGTTCGATCATATTCTGCTAAAAATGCTTCAAAAGAGCCCGTCAGAGGAATCTGGATTCGCTTGCTCCAGTAGAACCCTTGACTGGCGTGATGCTTTTCTATCCTCCACTGTTTGAAGTGCAAACAGCACTCCCCCGATAAGGCTGACGGCAATACCTACAGCGTAAATCATTAATGACAACGAGAGGGCTTCACAACTACCTCTGCCAACCCTCGACAGCAAAAACACATATCCTGCCTCCCGTATCCCAATCCCATTTACAGAGAGAGGAAACATACTTATAAGTCCAATCACCGGGACGAACAGAACGAAATCAAGGAGAGATAAATCCAACCCAAGGGCCTGGCTCACAGAATAGCTGAACACCACAAAGAACAGTTGAGAACAGATAGAGATGACAAAAACCTCCGCCAGTGCTTTAGGGTAGTGACGGTAGAGGTTTACCGATTTAGAGAAACGGATTAACCTCTTCCCTATTCCCATTGTCTCGATTTTTTCTAAGGTTTTTGTGAGGTATAGAAAGAACCGCTGGTTAAAAAAAATGAGCAGCAAAAATAGTAACAGAAGGAGAACCAGAAAACTCAACATTAAAACATAGTGGCCGTCCATACCTGGGGCTATGAATATCAACGAGAATAAAACCATAAAAGTGATAGCGGAAAACCCCACTAACCGCTCAGTGAAGACAGAGGCCAGTGAGACAGCTCCTCTTTCGCTCTGTTTGGCAGTGCCGTAAGCCCGGTAAAGATCACCCCCTACACTTGTGGGAAGAAAATTATTAAAGAAAAAACCAATAAAATACAGCGACACAAGTTTTTTGGAGGGGAGGTTAATCTTTTGCGCCTGCAGTAAGATATGCCACCGCCAAGAGACTATAAAAACTGTGAAAACATAAATTAGAAAGGCAACTAACAAGAGAAACAAATTGGAGGAGCCTACTATGGAAAGGACTGCCTTAGCATCGGTTCTGGAGATCAGGAAAGCGAGTAAGGAGATGCTTACCAGCACCTGAAGTGTCTTTAGCGCATTTTTTTTCATCGGCTTTGTATGTCTTTTATGTCTTGTGTAACCAAATCTGCCGATTTCATCAGCGTTGTAACACCGTTTAGGACATCCTCTACGTTGATCTGATCGATGCAGGCAAAATCTCCTCGCCGGCAAGATAAGGGTTGGGGCGAATAAGAGAAACAGGGACTGCAGGAAAACTCCCTTCTAACTATGAGATACTTAGTGCCATAGGGACGGACCCAAACAGGGTTGGTAGGGCCGAAGATAGCTACCACCGGGACCTTCAGAGCGGCTGCTATGTGCATAAGGCCTGAATCGTTGCTGACAAATAGATCGCATCTTTCAATTAGAGCTGCACTTTGTCGTAATGTTGTACCTTTTACTAAATAGCCTTTACATTTCATCAACGCAAGGATTTCCTGGGCTAATTGAATCTCATCCGGACCACCAAAGATAAGCGTTCTGGCTCTATACCTGTTAGAGAGGATATCTCCAAGTTGGGCAAATTTCTCTTTTGCCCAACGCCTTCTCTCCTGGTTTTTGAATCTGGCTGTGCCAGGGTGAAATCCTATCAATAGACCGTTTTTAAGGTTTTTTTCGGATAACCACTCTCCAGCAGATCTTTTATCTGCCTCAGTAAGCCAGACTTCAGCTGCTCGCCCCTCATGTCTCTTACATCCCAGAAGTTGCACCAGAGCGATATTCTCCTCTATGTCATGTTTCTCATCATCTTCGTGGATTGTTCTGTTATTCAAAAAATTAAAGTTCAAGCTATCTTGGTGGTTATACCTGTGACCTAATCTCTTTTTCGCTCCAATCAGGAAACTAATTAAGTTATATTCTATTCGATTCGCCGGATAGACATTCAGGGAGATATCGAGCTTTCTTTTCCTCAGACGCAGTAACAACCTGAGAGATTCTACGAGGTTTCTGTTCAAGAAATCCCAGTATATCACTTCGTCAGCACAAGGGTTAGTCTCTAATAGCTCTTTAGCCCCTTTAAACATCACCAAAGCAGCAACGTGCGCCTCAGGAAAGGTCTCCCGCAGTAGTCTAAACGCTGGGGTAGAAAAAAGTGTGTTGCCAATTCCGGCAAGACTTATAACCAATATCTGCATATTGCTATATTACTTTGCTCTGTTCAGGCTTTCCTGGACAGCAGTTTTTTGCCTCAGAGTGTCGATCTCTTTCTTCAGTTGCTCGTCCTCAGGGTAAAGGGGCAGGAGCTTCTCCAAGGTCTGAACCGCGCCACGGTACTCTCCCTTTTTTTTCAGCAACATTGCCCATCCATAATATCCGTCTGGTGCAGATGGAGCTATAGAAATCAACCGTTGGTAAGCCTCCACAGCCTTGTCCTCCTCCCCTAATCTTTCGGCAAGAGCGGCCAAATAGCCTATTGCCTGGGGATTGTCTTGAGCGGAAAACAGAGCCTCCTCAAGGTAGCCTTTTGCCTCTTCTTCTTTTCCCACTCTATGGCAGAGGTCCACCAGCCTGTAATACTCGTCCCAACCCAGAGAGAGCACCTCCTCATTTTTTTTCATTGCCTGATAAGCCGCTTCTCTGTTTCTCTCTTGCAAATAGGCCTCGGTGAGTTCAAGAAAGGCAAACTTATAGTTTCCTAACAGTTTCCTTGTATTCCAATCCTTAAAGACCTTTGGATCCTTAACTCCCCGATATTGATATACCTCCAGAAGATTATGTCGGGCCTTTTCTGTGTTAAATTGAATCTTGCGGTCAGTTCCCATCTTCACTGCTGGATATTCATCTTTGTTTTTGAGTAAGTTGTAAACCATCCCCTCCATAGTCAGATATTCATCCAGCCCGATTCTATTCTCATCGGAGACAGTTACCGCAAAATAGATAGGCACTTTCCATTTATTAGCCTGGATGATTCTGACAACCATTATGTCCTGTATTCGCAAGAGATTGAAACCCTTCGGAGGGAACAGCTTCCAGGAGATCCCGGCCACTTTCACCTCTTTTGGTTCGGGCCAGTAGAATACGGACACTTTTTCAATCTCCTCGTCACTTAAATCTATTGCTACCTTGTTGTCTTTAAGTTGCTTAATATACCAGGGTGTGTTGAGCAGACTGAGGTTCACTACCTTCACATCCTTTCGAACCCTTTGAACTTCCTGCAGGAACCAAAGGGGAAATGTATCGTTGTCGCCGTTGGTGAAAAGGATGCCGTTGGGTTCGCAGGATTGAAGCAAGTTGTAGGCATAATCGTAGGCGATGTAATCGCCGGTGCGGTCGTGGGAATGGTAGTGTTGAATGAGGAAGTTGGCTGGCATCGTTAAGAAGAGAATCCCCACGGCACAAGCAGCTACTGGCTGACGTAGCCTCTTACCTATGTAATTCAACAGGACAGATGCGGTTATTCCAATCCAGATAGCAAATATACCAGCGGCACCTACAAAGAAGTAATCCCTTTCCCGGGCCTGGGGATCGGCCATATTAAGGTAGCCAACCAGGCCAAACCCTGCTAACAGAAAAAGGAGTAAAAACGGCCAAAACCGTTTGGGATCAAACTTGCCGTGCAGATACATTCCGGCAAATCCCAAGCCCAGTGGGATAAAGGGAACCGCCACTCGCACAGGGGTGTGATCCTCGGTCACTCGGTGGAAGACTGAGGCAACCTTGGGAAAAGCCAACGGGAATTGCTGGAAGAAATATTTTATGAACATAACGATCTGATAGCCAAGAAGCGAGGCCTTACGACTAAACATAGAGAAAATTATACTCTCGGTCCCGTACTGCTTCCGCTGCAGAAAGGCGATGAAGCTGCGCAGGGTCTCCGGATTGTTCTCGTCGATAGCCGGATTCAACCCCGACCTGATAAAGAGCGAAAAATAGGTGGAGTAACCCAGCGCAAAAAGAAACACCCCGAAAAGCCAAAACTTAGGGTTCTTCAGGGTCTTTGGATCAATAAGTAGTATTATCAACAGAATAGTAGGAGCGGTAAGCCAGCAGAGGATATGTATCCCTCCCCCAATGCCAAAGATGAAGGCGATAATTAGCAGGTATTTTAGACTACCCGGTCGGTCGTGCTTTTCCAACCAGAGTAGAGAAAGCCAGAGGGCAAGCATCAGAAGAAACATCGCCGGGGCATACACCTCCGCCTCTACAGCGTTAAACCAGAAGGTGTCAGAGAAGGCAAGAGAA
>DAOVPH010000118.1 GCA_030629295.1 Candidatus Latescibacterota bacterium
GATTTGTGAAGCCAGTATAACATAATCCCGTTGAGATGTCAAGTAAAAATACTCCGGATTTGTCGGGAAAGAGGTTCCTCTGGGTGGTGCCTCTCAGTTTTTTCCTTGCACATTGTTATAGGGAAAAGCCTTAGGAATCAACTGAGGAAGTTGACGCTGAGTGCCGGAAACTCTTGTAGAATTTGCCTCAATCCTTGAGACGACTGTACTACAAACCTGCAAAATTTTGTTTTTCTGACAAGATTTTTGTTTTGGAATCCGTGAAATCCGGGTAATCCGCGATTATTTTCTTTGGTTGCGGCTCCGCTGTGCCGCGGATACTCTGGCGAAGTTTTACCTTTTGATGGTAAAAACTTTTAAAAAAACAAAAAAATCAAAAAAAAGTGCATTTTTTTCTTGACTTTTTTACAACAGGTGATTATGATAAACAGGTGGGTTAATGTGGGATAATGTGGGTCGAAATGGCGTTAAGTCACAACTTCTTAATTTATCGTTTATTAGCAAGGAAACTTCTATGCAGAATTTCAAAGGGGAGTACGAATACACCATAGATGCCAAGGGCAGGATGAATGTCCCCGCCAGTTTCAGGGAAATTCTCCCACCCGAGGCCAAGAAGACATTTGTGGTGACCCGTGGTTTGGATAAGTGTCTGGCAGTATATACCTTAGATGTCTGGGAAGAAAAAATTGAGGAGAAACTTCGCCAGCTTCCTACACAGGCGCGCCACTATGTGAGAATAGTGGCCTCTCAGGCTTGGGAGGCAAAGATGGACGAGCAAGGGCGGATACTTATCCCGAAAAACCTCATGCAATGGGCAGAGATTGACAGTAAGGTTACTGTAGCCGGCGCTCTGGACCGAATGGAGCTCTGGAATCCAGAACGGTTTGAAAAATATAAAGAGCAGAACCAAGATGTGTTGGAAGAACTCAGCGAAGAATTTCAAATCTGAGATTATGGCTGCCCAACAGGCTTTCCATCTCCCAGTGCTCCTGAAACAGACAGTGGACTATCTTCTCACCAATCCAGATGGGATATATGTCGACGGCACAGTGGGGGGAGCTGGCCATGCACTTCAGATTCTCTCTCATTTAGGAGAAGGGGGACGTCTGATTGCTGTAGACCAGGATCCGGAGGCGATTCAGGCAGCTAAGAGAAGACTGTTCCCTTTCGGCGAAAAGGTGAGTTTCCATTTAACAGGATTCCAGAACTTACCGACAATCCTGCGACAACAAGGCATCGAGGCTGTAGATGGAATTTTGCTCGATTTAGGAGTCTCTTCCCATCAGCTTGATTCTCCTGGGCGGGGTTTCAGCTACAGGTTCTCCGGTCCTCTGGATATGAGGATGAATCCTCAGTCCCCCAAGACAGCCTGGCAGGTGGTGAACACCTATTCAGAAAAAGAGCTGGGGAGCGTTCTCCGCCGCTATGGCGAAGAGAAAATGGCAGCCAAAATAGCCCGCAGAATATGCCGGCAGAGCGAAGAAAAAAGTATAGACGACACTCTCCAATTAAGAGAGATAATTGAATCAACTATTCATACCCCTAAACCTCAAAAGACACTCTCCAGGATATTTCAGGCCTTAAGGATAGAGGTAAATGGAGAAATCGAAATCCTGGAGACCTCTATTGGGCAGTGTATCAACCTGTTGAAGACGGGGGGAAGGCTCTGTATTATCTCCTATCATTCCTTAGAGGACCGAATAGTGAAGTCGGTATTCAGACAGTATTCTGAAGGTTGTACTTGTCCCCCCCGCCTGCCCGTTTGTGTCTGCGGTGCGAAAAAGATACTGAAGTTGGTTAGCAAAGGAGCCCTCATGCCCAGCGAAGAGGAGAAAAAGGCCAATCGGCGGGCGAGAAGTGCTAAACTGAGGGTGGCAGAAAAGATAGCAGATTCAAGATGAAACGGCAAGCGTTTATCACGTTTGTTTTGCTGTTCACCATCTTAGTTATAGGGATGTTGGGATATGTGTGGGAACAGGTGACAGTGACTAACCTGAAAAAGCGGATTGATACCCTATATTTCCAAAAGCAGAAGGTGATTGAACAGAATAGGCGCTTGGAGACCCAAATAGCGCATTTGTCCAGTGCTTCCAGAATCAAAAAGATAGCCTCAGAAAAACTGGGGATGTTTCCCCCTGATACTCCCCCAGAGGAACTTCCCGTAGAATTAAGAGAATAACGATGAGGAAACGAGTTCATAAACTCTATCTCATAGGTCTCGTTATCTTTGTTGTCTGGCTATTCTTGATAAATCGTCTGGTTCATATTCAGTTGGTCAATAACAAGACCTATTCCGAGAAAAGCAGAAGGCAGAGTGAGCAGCGAATTGACCTTCAAGGCAAGCGGGGGAACATACTGGATAGAAATGGTATCAATCTGGCCGTTGATCTTTCTACTCGTTCTTTGGCAGCCAACCCGAAGGAGGTAAAGCATCCGGCAAAAGTGGCTGTTCGTCTTTCTATCCTCACCGGAAAACCCCAGAGTCTGTTCCTCAGGCGGCTAAAAAATGGAAGTTCCTTTGTCTGGTTGGCTAGAAAACTGAACTGGCAAGTGGCAGAAGGACTTAATTCTCTGAATCTCACTGGGGTAAGAGAGATAGAGGAGGCGAAACGAAATTTCCCCCTTGGCTCTGTGGCTGGACAACTCATAGGTGGCACCGATGTGGACAATCGGGGAATTGAAGGGGTTGAGTTCAGCTTTGACAAGTACTTACAAGGCAGTGCTGGATGGACCGTCTCAGGGGTTGATGCCCGGGGGAGGAGACTCTCTGTCTTTGGAGATGTCCAAAAAGGTCCCCACGATGGCCTTGATGTTGTCCTGACGATTGATTCGAGATACCAGGCCATCGCCCAAGAGGAGTTAAAGGCTGCCATTTCCCTTTTTGACGCAAAGGCAGGAACAGCTGTTATTATGAACCCCAAGACGGGTGAAATCTTAGCGATGGTCTCCGTCCCCTCTTACGACCCCAATCGCCTTGTCTCCTCTAATCCAGCGAACAGAAAGAACAAGACGGTTACGGACTGTTTCGAGCCCGGTTCCATCTTTAAAGTAGTTGCTGTTTCAGCCGCCATAGAAGAGGGTTTGAGGAAGCCCACCGACCTTATCTTCTGTGAAGATGGTAAGATGAAACTGGCCGGCGGGATTATTCACGACTGGCACCGTTACGAATGGCTCACCCTGGGGGATGTGATTAAACACTCCAGCAATATCGGGGCGATAAAGATCGCCCAGACGGTGGGGGAGAAGCTATTATACCGTTACATCCGAGCCTTTGGTTTTGGTACCAGAACTGGAATCAGCTTGCCAGGTGAGGCAAAGGGAATTGTCCACCATCCATCTTCTTGGTCTCGGAGGTCGCTGGCTACAATAGCCATAGGACAGGAGATATCCGCTACTTCCCTTCAATTAGCCACTGCTTACGGTGCTATTGCCAACGGGGGATATCTGATGAAACCTTATATTTTAAAGGTAATTAGTAAAAAAAATGGCCGATCGGTGAAAAAACAATCCCCTGATGTGGTGCGAAGGGTAATCTCCGAAGATACCGCTCGGACGCTTACGGACATCCTGTGCGGTGTGGTGGACTCGGGCACCGGAGTGAAGGCTAAGATACAAGGTTTCTCCGTAGCAGGCAAAACAGGTACCGCCCAGAAAAGCCGACAGAATAGCCGGGGATATGATCCCCAGAAAGTCATCTGTTCCTTTGTAGGATTCCTCCCCGCTGAAGATCCTCAACTGCTTTGCTTAGTGAGTATAGATGAACCACAAGAAAATCACTGGGCAGGACAAGTGGCTGCTCCCACCTTTAGGAAAATCGCCAGTCGAATCCTCAGCTTAAATGACTGTCCGATAAAAAGAAAGGCAGCAACACTTATAGCCTCCACTGATTCTTTCAATTATGAATATGCATCTGGAGTTCAAGCCAAGAATCAATCCGAGCCTTATGCAAACCAGACCGATGAAACTTATCCTATGCCCAGGGTTGTCGGAATGAGTCTCAGGCAAGCAGTAGGAGTCCTTCACCGCCAGGGGATAGAGGCAAAAATCGTGGGTTCTGGTGTGGTACTGAAACAGACGCCTCGAGCAGGGGGTGAGATTAAATCCGACACAGTCTGCTTAATTGAGGCAGAAAGTGGCATACGGTAGCGGTGGTAACCTGAGGTAACCAAAGTGAAGCTGAGCTATTTGCTCAAAGCGTTGCCAGAGGCAGTTGTGACTGGAGACCCTCACATTGAGGTCAGAAAGATTGAATGCGACTCCCGACGCACAACTGAAGGAGACCTTTTCGTTGCCGTCAGGGGCTTTCAGACCGATGGACATAACTTCATAGATGAAGCTCTGGCTAAGGGGGCCAGAGCTGTTGTTTTGGAACAGGAGGGGTTCTCCCAAAAGGTAACACTGGTTAAGGTGCCTGACTCTCGAAAGGCGCTTGCGATCTTAGCGGATGAATTCTATGGACATCCCTCTCAGAAGATGCGGCTGGTGGGTATCACCGGGACAAACGGCAAGACCACGGTTTCCCTCCTGGTAAGAGAGGTTTTCGAAGGTGCAGGCATCAAGACCGGTCTTATCGGCACCATCAACTACCAGGTGGGCGACCAGTCTCGTGCTGCCGACAGAACTACCCCTGAATCCTTGGATTTAAACAGAATGTTGGCAGAGATGTTGAGCTTTGGACAGCAGGCAGCAGTAGTGGAAGTTTCCTCTCATGCCCTCGCCTTAGACAGAACCTACGGAGTAACATTTAACACCGCTGTTTTTACAAATTTGAGCAGAGATCACCTGGATTTTCACCGTACCTATGAGCAGTACCTGAAGGCCAAAGGGAAACTTTTCAGGAACTTGGATCATTCTACCGGAGCCAAGGCAGTGATTAATATAGACGACCCCGCCTCTGAACAGATTATCCATTGGACCAAAACACCGGTGTTAACCTATGGTTTCTCCCCAAAGGCGATGGTCTTTCCTCTCGATTTCAAACTTGACTGGAAGGGAATGAGACTCCTGGTGAAGACCCCGGAGGGGGAACTTAGAGTTAAGACAAGCCTAAAAGGCAAGTTTAATATTACAAATATCTTGGCAGCAATTGGAGTGGGACTTGTGAACGACTTAGGGTTGCGGCTCATCGGTGAGGCGATCGGAAAGGTACAGAGAATTCCCGGCCGCTTTGAGCAGATAGATTGCGGTCAGCCATTCTCGATAACGGTTGACTATGCTCATACCCCAGTTGCGTTGGAGGCACTTCTGGGAGCGGTAAAGGAGCTGACCTCTGGCCGGGTCATCTTGGTATTCGGCTGTGGAGGCGATCGAGACAGAGGTAAGCGTCCACTTATGGGGAA
>DAOVPH010000166.1 GCA_030629295.1 Candidatus Latescibacterota bacterium
AGGAATCCTTTCCTTTACAATGCCGACGGGAAGGGATTCCCGCCGGCCTCGGAATAGATCAACTCGCTACTTGCCCGTCTTTTTTGTCGTTCCGGCAATCTTTAAGCCGGAATCTACCCTCGCTCCTTGTGGATGTTATCATCCACAAGGGGGCAATGAGTAAAAGGCTGTGGATGATAACATCCACAGCGAGCTGGTAGTTTAAAAAGAATTCAGATGAGAGTGGTGTCCCTAGACCATTAAAATAACTCACCACAGAGACACCCCGATACGGTCATTCTTCCCTACGGGGCAGGCGGAGGCCACAAAGAATTTCAAAATTTGCCAAAAATTCAAAGATTTCAAAAATTGGATGCTGTAGTTTACGCAATCTTTGAAATTTAGGCACTTTAGGCAACCGTTGTGGCTTTCTCTGTGACTCTGTGGTGAGATGAGAGGAAATGAGAAAATGGGCAGAATATTCTTCCCGCAGTACAGAAAAGCAAGACAAGGGATAAATATCTCAAAAGGCAAGAGTATCTTGGACTATGCCAGAGAGTTGGGGGTGAGTATAGATGCAGAATGCGGTGGCCGGGGCGAATGTGGCAAGTGCGTGGTGAGAATCGACCGAGGAGGCGAATGTCTGAACCAGAAGACCGATGCGGAACGGAAATTCCGTCTAAGCGAAGAAGAACGCCTTGCCTGTCAGGCAAAGATCGTGGATGCGTCTCAAAATATCACTGTGTTTATTAAGGATTTCGGCAAATATGCTATCCTATCAGATGCTACGCAAAGAGATATTGAACTTTCCCCGTTCGTTTACCGCCGCGGCAACGGGGTTTTTTACCACCACACAGAGGGAGAAGAAGAGAGACTTGACGATTTTCGAGAAAAGATCTACGGCTTGGCTGTAGACATCGGAACCACTACCCTTGTAGTTCAACTGATAGACTTACAGTCGGGCAAAACTGTCGCCACCCTGGCGCGCAAAAATCCTCAGATTCCTTACGGAAACGATGTCATATCACGGATAGAGTACACTATGGTTCATAAGAAAGAAACCCGCTACACTACAAGTGCCGAGCGCACTCAGAGGCTTCAGACATTACAAAAAGCAGTCATAGAGGTAATAAATGAGAGTATGAAAGAGCTTGAAGCAGAGAGGGGCGAGCAGATTCGCCAATATGTCTATGATATTGTAATCGTCGGCAATTCAACAATGAGAAATATCTTTCTGGGTATCGATGTTAGTTCCTTAGGAGTAACCCCTTATGAGCCAAAAAAAAAGGGGCCTGTGCTCAAGAAAGCTAAGGAATTAGGTCTTCAGTCTAATCCTCAGGCTAATGTCTACGCGGCTCCCCTGATCGGCGGACACGCCGGTGCAGATGCGCTTGCCGATATAATCTCCACTGAAATATACAAAAGGAAAAAGCCAAGTATGACGGTAGATATCGGCACCAACGGGGAGGTGATGATAGGAAACTGTGACCGGATACTAACCGCTTCCTGCGCTGCTGGTGGCGCTTACGAGGGAGCAACCATAACATCGGGAGTGGGGGCAATAGAAGGAGCCATAACAAATGTGCAAATAAGCGATGGGAAAGTAAGATATGAGACCATCGGGAATAAACCACCAGTGGGTATCTGCGGAAGTGGACTAATCGATCTGCTCGCTGAGCTTCTAAACCACGGGATCATGAGTAAAACTGCTAAATTACCGGCAGAGTTTTCCATAACTGATGGAATCAACTTCAGTCAACAAGATATTTACCAGCTTATAACCGCTAAAGCAGGGCTGCGTACTGATCAGGACCTGTTGATAAAATATTACGGCACTACTCTGGAACAAATGGATAAAATCTACCTTGCGGGCGCTTTCGGCAATTACATCAATGCAGAAAACGCTGTAACTATCGGTTTACTTCCCAACGCCCCCGAAAAAGTAGTCAAGGTAGGAAATGGCGCATTAGAAGGGGCAAGACAGATGCTTCTCTCCAGGGAAAAGCGCAAGGATGCAGAGCTAATCCTTAAGAAAATCGAACATGTCAAACCAAACGAAAGGGAGAAGGATTTCGCCTACTTGGTAGCCGAAAGGATGTATTTCGTGAACCCAAGTTCTTAAAAATGGGGGGGGCAATCTGGGTAATTCAATTCGTTCTGGCTCACCAATACTTCAAACTCAATAACTGTATTTTAATCATCTTAGGAGAGACATGATGTTCGAAAATCCGTTCGATTCCGCCGGGAACTGGTACAAAGGGAATATCCATACCCACAGCAACAACTCCGATGGCGAGCTTTCACCCGAGAAGTTGTCAGGCTGGTACAAAAACCATGGTTACGACTTCCTGGTAATAAGTGACCATGACAAGCTAACCGATGTGAGCAGGCTCTCCGATTCGACCTTTCTTTTGATCAATGGGATCGAATTCGGGGTAGCTTCAAGTGAGACAGAGACATCCTATCACCTTCTTGCCCTGGGGCCGACCAAGGAGATACAATTGCCCGAAGGAATCGATGTACAAGGAGCCATAGACCTTATTCGCTCTCAAGGGGCAGAGGTGATAGTCGCACATCCCTACTGGTCTGGGTTGACGATAAACCAATTACTTCCGTTGCAAAGGGCTATTGGAATAGAGGTATTCAACACTACCTGTTTGACCAGCATCGGTAAGGGCATATCCAGTGTACATTGGGACGATCTGCTGGCCAGAGGAAAACAACTCTTGGGATTTGCAGTTGACGATGCCCATTTTCACCGTCCTGACCACGGTCAGGGGTGGATTATGGTTAAGGCCCCTGGTTTAACTAAAGAAGACATAATGGCTGGGATTACTGAGGGTTGCTTTTACTCGACCTGCGGCCCAGAAATACTGGATATACAACTCCACCAGGATAGCATCTGGGTAAAATGTTCAGAGGTGACAGCGATTAACTTCATGTCTGATTTTTCCAGAGGGAAAAGGGTTCAGGCAGAGAACGGCGACCTGCTGACCGAGGCTGAGTTTAAATGGGGAGGGAAAGAACGCTATGTGAGAGTTGAATGTGTAGATGTAGCAGGACGCCTCGCCTGGAGCAATCCGTTTTTCCTGAAGTAGGGACAGAACATTGTTCTGTCCTCAGCGGCAGAATCTGTCAAAAACATCTCTTGTAGGGACAGAACATTGTTCTGTCCCTACAGCCATGCAAATCCTATAAACCTTGAGGGAAAAACGATGAAAAAGCTATTCTTCTTGTTTATCTTGGCTGTCTGTCTCTCTACCGGTTGCGCCGCTCTGTCGAGGCGGCATGATCTTCCATCGAAGGCCACTCAGAGAGAACCCCTTGTCTTCTCAGACCTTGTCTGTTCTCCGGTAGGGGCAAGCGGGCAGTGCCAGACCGACAGCACGGAAAGCTCCATTAGTTCTATCCAAAACGACGTGAAGATAACTCTAAGATTTCTTAGCACCGTAGAAAAAGAAGAGAAAATCCGAGGGGAGGGTATCTTCTCCGAGAACATCTTTGCCGCCGTCTCGCTGAACATTAAGAACAGCACCAGCTCGAAGATAAAGCTGCCTCTCTCCCAGGCAGTGCTCATCTGCGGCACCGAGCAGTTAGATGTGCTCTCTTACAAAGCAGCAATTCTGCTGGCCATAAGCAGCACCGCCGATTATGCCAAACGAGCCTCCGAACCCTACTTGAAAGCCGGGCTCAGTCCCACCTATGCCAGGCAGCAAGTAGTGAGTCAGTCATTTCAAGCTATCTACAAGGAAAGCGGACTGACTGACTATGAATGGAT
>DAOVPH010000121.1 GCA_030629295.1 Candidatus Latescibacterota bacterium
CGGAGACGGAGAAGCTCAAGGCAGTAGTTTCAGGATTTATCTCTACCACTTGAGCGCTGCACCATTTAGCTGTCCTGGGTATGTCGGCGGCGGGGTAAACCACTGCTGAGGTGCCGATCACCAGCATCAGATCGCAGCTTTGCGCTTCTTGCTGGGCGCGCTGCAGGGCCTCAGGCGGTATCAGCTCGCCGAAGAAGACCACATCTGGCTTGAGAATGCCGCCGCACTGACATTTAGGGGGCAAGCTCTCCAATTGAAGCTCTTCGGCCTTGAACTGCCTGCCGCATCTGGTGCAGGACAGCCGTCGAGCGTTGCCGTGGAACTCTATCACATCTGTATTCCCCGCCTCCTGATGGAGCCCGTCGATGTTTTGGGTTATAATGGAGCTGAGGTGGCCCATCTTTTCCAATTTCGCCAAGGCACGGTGTCCGGGGTTAGGCCGGGCGCGAAGAATGGCCTCTCCCATCTCTTTCAGCAGTATCCAGGACTTTGCCGGGTTAGCCCGGAAGGCGTCGATCTGGATATACTCCTCAGGGTCGTATTTCTCCCACAGACCTCCTTTTCCCCGGAATGGGGCTATGCCGCTCTCCACCGACATCCCTGCCCCGGTGAGGGCTACCACCTTTCGGGCGGTTTTTATCTTTGCGGCTGTTTTTCTAACGAGCTCTCGCACGGCTATTTTCCTTTTGGTGGAGAAGAAGCCCAACGAAAAAGATTCCTATTGGAGAAACCACTCATAGGTCAATTAAGAACTGGCTCTTGACGAATTTACCGTCTCGGACTTAATTCGTCTAATGGTAGAGGTTCATTTGAAAATATAACAACGGGGAGCCAAAAAAGCAACGGTTTTATCTGTTCCCCAAAAGGGGTAAAGAAAAAGCGATGCCTGTCTGAGACGGCGGCATCGCTTCTTTTGCAAAGGAGCAATTCAGCTACTTCTATTCTTCAACGGGTTCGGTATCCCGTCCTGGTTATGGAATCTTATCATGTTGAAGGTGGTTACAGTAGTTTCAGCCATATCCACCACATAATCCTGGTTCCAAGGCATAGAAATCAATTTTCATGCTAGCTTTGGAAAGTTCAATAAATTGGACTCCACCCTTGACCCAATTTATTGGGTTTTCCAGCCGTAGCGAGGGGAATTCATTCCCTCGCTGTGGTGAGAGAAGTCATCAACACGGACGGAAGAGACTGTTCAACATCATTCACTTAGGAATAGATCGGGAAAAAAGAAACACAAAGGTGACTGAGATTAGTTAGACAGGGAGATCTCTATCCTGCTATTTCCAGCGTCAGCACCACCCATTTGGTGCTGGCTTTTTCATATTGACAATCCCCTACCGATATGATACATTAACGCAAATGAGATAGTACAAACACCCATCTTCGGAAATCTTCAATCTATCTAATGAAGACGAGGAGGTCTTATGAACTGGCAAGCCAAATGGATATGGTGCGGTGGAGAGGCAAGTCCCAAGAATTTCTATCTTTATCTCCGCAAGGGAATGACAATAACCAAACAGGTCAAATCGGCCGTAGTGCATGTGACCGCCGACAGCCGCTACAAGCTTTACCTCAATGGGCAATACTTAGGCAGAGGCCCGGCCCGCTGCGATCCTCGCTGGCAGTCGTATGACACCTACGATGTGACAGCCCATCTCAAACAGGGCAAGAATGTCTTTGCCGCACTGGTGCACCACTATGGAACCGGCACCTTCAGCTATATCCCCGGCCGGGGCGGATTCCTCTTCCAGGCCCAGATCGAATATGGCGATGGAGCCGCCGAGGTAGTGAAAAGCGACCCCTCCTGGCGAGTGCTGCCGGCAAAGCCCTGGGGATTTGTGGAGAGCGGTTCGTGGCAGCCTGGGGTACCCAAAGCATCTCTCCAATTGGGCTTTCAGGAAGTCTACGACGCCCGCCAGGAGATTTTAGACTGGAACCAAGCGGAGTTCGACGACAGCCAGTGGCGAGAAGCAGTGGCCATTGAACCTCTCCAATTTATCCCCTGGAGGAGTCTGATTCCCCGAGAGATACCGCCGCTTCGAGAAGAGCCAATTTTAGCTCAAGCACTGGTGGAAACAGGTGTTGTCCCGGAGAAGAAATATCCCGGCGACCGGCACAGAATCGCCGAGGCTATCGCCGAAGAAGAACACCAACCAGACAAAGGGATGATTGAGAATCCCCAGGTTATGTTCCAGGATGACGAAGCCTGGGCAGTAATCTATCCTCCAAAAACAGGCCAGGCGGTCTACCTCACCATCGACTTCGGAGCTGAGGTGTGTGGTTTTCCCAGAGTGGAAGTAGAAGGAGCGGCCGGATGCGCCCTGGATGTCGGCTACGGCGAACGCCTGCTGAAAGGAAGGGTTATGCCTGTTTCGGATATCCATCCCGACTCCGAGTACGCCACCAATCTCCGCTATGCCGATCGGTATATCCTGCGGGATGGCCGCCAGGTGTGGGAAAACGGTTTTGGGCTGAGGGGATTCCGCTACCTGCAGATCACAATTCATAACCTTCGGGGTCCTCTGAAACTCTACCGTGTGGGGTTGAACTCCTGTAGCTATCCTGTGGACCAATTGGGGGCTTTTGAATGTTCTGATTCCCTGTTGAACCGCATCTGGGGGGTTGGTTGCCGAACGCTTCAGCTCTGTATGCACGACGGCTACGAAGACTGTCCCTGGCGAGAGCAGGCGCAGTGGTGCGGTGACGCCCATGTGGAGGCCCGCATCAACTACTACGCCTTCGGAGACGCCAGACTCACCGCTCAGTGGCTGCGACAGATGGCGCAATCCCAGCGGGCAGATGGCCTGACCCGCTCGCTTTTCCCCGCCTTTGTCGATTGGGCCAACCCCGACTACTCGCTTCTGTGGGTTATCTCTATTTGGGATTATTACCTCTGGACCGGCGAGGAGAGGCTGCCTAAGGAGCTCTATCCCAATGTAGTAAAACTGATCGACTGGTGCGAGCGGATGGTTGACTCCGATGGGCTCATCTTTATGCCCTCTGATCTGCCCGAACAGGGTTTCATCGACTGGGCCGATGTGGCTAAACGGGGCCGGGTTACTGCCCTGAACTGCTTCTACTGCGGAGCCCTGGAGGTGGTTTCCAAGCTTGCCGCTCTCAATGGAGACGAAGAGAGTGAAGAGAAGTTTCGCCGGATCCACCAGCGAGTGGCCGAGGCGGTCAACCGACACCTCTGGTCCGAAGAGAAAGGGGTTTACCTGGATTGTGGGGAAAGCAACCGCATCAGCCAACATGCCAACTTCACCGCTCTCTGCTACGGAATTTGCCTGCCGGAGAGGTGGAGGCAGGTTATCTCTTATGTTCTTGATCCCGATAATAAGCCGGTTGAGGCCCAGTTCTATTTTCTCCATTTTGGATTTACTCCCCTGTTTGAGACCGACCCCAAGGCAGCCCTTGACCTTATTCGCACCCGCTGGGGAGATATGCTGAATCAAGGTGCCACCACCTTCTGGGAGACCCGTACCTCCGGTACAGGGGAGGAATTGGAGAGTCTCTGCCACGGCTGGTCGGCCACGCCGACCTACCATCTCTCTGCCGAGGTTCTGGGGGTAAAACCAACCGAGCCGGGATTCAAGAGGTTTTCAGTCGCCCCTAAGTTAGGCGATCTGGAGTGGGCTAAGGGGAAGGTACCCACTCCCAAGGGGCAGATCGAAGTCTCCTGGCAGAAGGATGAAGATAAATTCAAACTGGAGATGACGGTGCCGACAGGATGTGAGACCGAGATAACTTTGCCCGAACTTGGTTTTAGCAGACCAGTGCTCAGTGTAGACGGAAAGATGGAAACCTTAGAGACAGTCGTTGTAGGAGAGGGGAAACATGTTCTGGAAATGAGAGATGAAAAGAGGTGAAAATGATCCGCTCGTAAACGCCCATGCCGGCAGGGCTGGCACCACGAAGGATGAAAAAGCCCAGTTTCTGCTCAAAGGCCCGTCCCCGGGCCGTCTGGGCCCACCCGAGGACGGGTGGGTGAGCATCTATTGCTGCTATTTTCGGAGCAAAAAGTCTCCACCATTGGTTTTTAACGCAAAGTCGCAAAGAAAGAAGATGCTTTTCAATAATCAGATAATTATGTCTCTTATTTTTTCTCTGCGTCTTGGCGTCTCTGCGTCAGGTTGAAATCCTTCAAATGGCCAACCTGCAATTAGGAGGTATGCTCGATGTCTGGTGCATTCGACTACAGGAAACATATTGATGACCTATATCAATCCGTGCCCCACGAATTTGGGTTCCAGGCAGAATCATACGACGAGTTCAAAACGTGGCAGATAGCCTTTCGGGTGCGTTTGAGAGAGATTCTGGGATTGCCCAATATGGAAACCGACCTTCGTGATCATCAGCCGGAGGCCCGCCAGGTAAATGTAACCGATCTAGGAGATTACGTTCGTGAGAAATGGGTGCTCACAGTAGAGCCGGACGTGCCCCTGCCGTTCTGGCTGCTGAAGCCCAAGGAAATAGCGGGGAACCTGCCGCTGGTGCTAACGTCCCACGGGCATAACCGGCCTGAGATTTATTTGGGGATTGCGCAGAACGAGCAAGAGGCTGCAGCCATTGCAGAAGGCGATCGGGATATCGCTGTGCAGGCCGTCCGTGAAGGGTACATTACAATCTTACCGACTGCGCGTGCATTCGGAGAAACCGTATACAACCCCAAAGGCGAGCTGGACAAGATCCAATCCTGTCGGGAAGAGCTTCTGCACGGCTTGTTGGTGGGCCGAACCGCCATTGGCGAGCGCGTGTGGGACATCTCCCGATTGCTCGATTGGGCCTTCAGCCGTCCCGATGTGGACCAGACCCGCATTGCCATTACCGGAAATTCCGGAGGGGGGACCATCTCTCTTTTCGCAGCGGCTTGCGACGAGCGCATTACGGTCGCTGTTCCCAGTTGCTACTTCTGTACGTTTCAAGGAAGCATTGGGACCATTGAACACTGCCACTGCAACTACATCCCGGGCATGTTGCGATTAGGTGAGATGTACGATGTGGCCGGTCTGATCGCTCCCCGACCGTTTTGTGCAATTGCCGGGAAGGACGACGAGATCTTTCCCATCGCTTCCGTCCGTAAGGCTTTTGGTAAACTTCGAGAAGTCTACAAGGTGGCCGGCGCTGAGGATCACTGTGAATTGTTTGTGGGCGAAGGAGGCCATCGCTATTATCGTCAGGGGGCCTGGCCCTTTATTCGAAAGTGGTTCAAGGTGGAATGGTCCGAAACCTGTGGAAATCCCAAAAAATAAA
>DAOVPH010000049.1 GCA_030629295.1 Candidatus Latescibacterota bacterium
AACCAGGAGTTGATATTGTTCTCTGGGTCAAGCACCATAAATGCCCCCGCTGGCAGGTGGGACTCAGAGTTCAACACCAGAAAAGTCCGAGTGGTCTCGGCAACTTTCCTTCCATCTTTGGTCAGCCTGGCAGCAGCGTGGTAATAACCCTCTTCCTCTGGAAGAGCTACGGTCACCGAAGCTATGGGCTGCACCCATTCCCTTGCGACAAGGGATTTCTGCTCCTCGTGGGCCACCTGTCCTGACGGTGTCGTCACCTTGAAACTGAACTCGCAGACCCCTTCCAGCACTCCCTCGTTAACCAGGATCACATCCACTTGCGTGCTATCGCCGGCATAGGCCGTGCGCGGGTTCACGTGCAGGACCACATAAAGGGGCTCGGTCACCTCCTTCAGGGTGTGATGAACCAGTTTCTTATTACGGAAGATATCCAACATACCAGCACCTACCTCCATGCTGGCGTCGTTGAACTGGGTGAGGCACCAGCCTGCCATCTTAGAATTGGTGCGCATGGCCTCGATCAGGAGGCGATCCGCCTCTGCCTGGCACCGCTGCGCCGCCTGACAGAAGGAGGAGACATCCGGGAAGATGTCGTTCAACCCACGGCTTTTCAGGCCAGCATCCAAGTAATCGTAGAACCCCTTCATCTGCTGGTAGTCCTCCAGCCGCTCATCCCCGGGCAGGTTGAAACATTTGAGGATGAGGCCAAAATCCTCTAAGCCACTGGCCCCGAACTCCGTCATAAAAGAAAGCTGGTCGGGTTGGCCCAACATCGCAAAGGAACGATAATCGAACTCCGTTATCGGCGCCGGACCATAGCGGTGCATATCCCGCACCCCCACCGGTTCAGTGGAATAGGGAAAGTAGGCGTTGGTGCCGTTGCCGTAGCCGCCAGAATCATCCAGGACGATCCGGGTGGGATCCAGCTCGCGGGCGATCAGGCACAGATCGTGCATAATGGCCACAGAGCCGGCGATCTGCACTCCTCCCAAGTTGCTCGTTTCGTTAAGGATGCCCCACATCACCACCGAGGCGTTATTGCGATCGCGCAGCACCAGTTCCCTGACCTCACGCTCCTCCCGTTCCCGCAGCTTCGGGTTATCTTTCATCCAGCCGATGGGCGGCTCCTCGTGGAGCATCAGTCCCATTTCGTCCGCCAGCTCAACAAATCGCTTGGGCGCAGGTTTGACATGGATGCGCAGCATATTCAGCCCTGCCTCTTTGGCCAGAAGGATCTCCTGCCGGGCCAGATCTTCGGTCTCAGGGTAAGCTAAGGTACGCCCGTAGTTGCCCTGGTGGAGGGCGCTCTTCATAATAATTTTCTCACCGTTGAGATGGAAGAAATTATCCCGCACGGTGAACTCCCGCATCCCAAAGCGATAGGACCACTCGTCCAAGGACTTCCCGACCTCTGAAATAAAAATCTTCAACCGGTAAAGATGGGGGTGCTCCGGCGACCAGAGCCTGGGCTCGGGGATAATCAACCGTTGTTGAAGTTGATTCTCTCCAGGCAAAAGGATAGTCTCCTCCCGGTGTTCCGCTACCACTATGTCAGGGGTCTCGGCGGAGACAACCTGGTAGAAAATTTCTACCGTATGCTCTTTCTTCCGGTCATTTCGCAGGGTATGCTCTAAGTCAACGGCAGAATCTTCCAAGCACGGCTTGATGAAACAGTCGTCGGTCCACAGCCTTTCGGTGACAGTAAACCCCACCGGTTGCCAGATGCCGCCGAAGTTGTAGTAGAACTGCTGCTTCCAGTTGGGCACTTCATCTAAAATGAAGCCGTCGATGCCCTCCTCTGCCGCCTCCTCGGTGATCTCTCCTGCCAGATAGCCAACGAAAGCGGGGTTGGTAATCACACCCCGCTTGGGCGGATTGATCACCCGCACACACAGGGTGTTTGAGTCACCGTAGCGCAGCAGGTTAGATATCTCAAGGGTAAAAGGCAGGTAGCCTCCCTCATGGCAACCCGCATACTGACCATTCACCCAGACCTGGGCAAAGTAGTTGATCGCCCAGAAGGTGAGGTGGACCAGTTTTTCCTCCCAGGTCTTAGGAGCATCAAATTTCCGTTGGTACCAACCCACGCCGTCATAAAAGGGGAACTTCTCCTCCCAGCAGGAGGGCACCCTGATCTCCTGAAACTGTAACCCAGAGACATTCTCTGCGAACCACTTCTCCTGTTTACCTACATTGCCCGGATCCAGGGCGATCTGCCACTGTCCATCCAGACTGACATTCTCTCTTGGCATCTCCTGCCTCCTGTTTTGGATTGTATCCGTATACCCGAAATCATGGTGTGCGATTGGAATCATATACACCTGCCAGCACCTTTGCGGCATCCACGTTATGGAGTACCGATCCCGAACCTTTCCGTCAGCCAAGAGGACAAACTCTATCGGCACCGACTCACGAATGTCGGGAATGTAAGCACGGTATGTTCCTTCACCCGGCACGATCTTACCGATATCCATATGTTCTTCTTGCGAGCCGAACTTGACCGCAACGCTCCCATTCACGGCCTCGGCAGCATTCCAGATAACTAAATCCACAGCCTGTGTCAATCCTTGTGCGGTTTGGACAAAGAATACGGTGGGCTCAATCACCTTCAATTGCAAAGATGTCGTGTTCATTTTCACCTCCAGGTCTATTTAAGAGCTTTCAAGACGAATTGGCAACGTCCGTGGATAGATTCTGAGCACGCAAAACTCGCTGGAGTTTCGGGGAATTTATCGTCATTCTCAGCGGGGCAAAATGAACCAGCATTCCACATCAACACAGATGAGGGAGACTACCGAGAAATCGTATGGTATAATATAAGTGTTAATCGAGAGTGTCAAGAAAATTTTTGGCTCTCCCCCAAATTAGTCTTTTGTTGGGTTCGCTGCGCTTAACCCAACCTACAGTCTACGAGGTAGGGGAGATTGCCTAACAAATTAGGGGCGACCACGGAGGGTCGCCCCTATAGATTCTTTCTCTTCTCTGTTTTTCTGCGTTTCAGCGGTCCTTTCAGCGCTTCAGTGTTACCTGATCAGGGCCGTCTTCCGCGTCTGGACGAGCTGGCCGTCAACCTTCGGCGACCCACCTGACGACCACTCCGGCCGAGTCGGTGGCGGTGAATGAGGTAAGGGTGACCAGCAAGAAGTCCCTATATCGGAAATGGTCCCCGCGGATTCTCTATGGAGCTTTGGGACAAAAATCAACACAAAAAGGCCAGAGCAAATTGCCCTGGCCTTGAGAGTGGCGAACTTATTTGCAGGTTTTAGGAATCCTTTCGTGTTTCACAACAGCCGGAATTTGGTCACCCTGGGGTCAATGATAACCTCCTCGTTTTCAAAATCCAGCTTGAAGCGCCATTTCTGCATCGTGGAAGCGCCAATGATAAGCTCTTCTGAAAAGTCGGGGATTACCATAAACTCGTCCGAGAAGCGATAGCCGTTGAGGTAGAAGTCGAGGCTCACCCGCTCTTTCACTTCTACATCCTCGCCCTTCTTTGCCGTTCCCAGTGTGAGAGGAGTGGATAACGGAGTAAAAATCTCCAGCCTCTGAGCCAACCCCTTCTCAATGCAGGAATAGGTAGCGCCGCTGTCAAACAGGCCCTCCAGTTCCTTCTCACCTTTTGAACCTGCAAGTTTCAGCTTCTTGGCCATAATGGCCATTGTATAACCTCCTGAAAAACTCCTTCTTCTTACCTCCTTGCTTTTTGACGGACTAAATATAGGAAAATAAACTCCGCTTGTCAATAGAGAACTTCACAGCAGCTGAAAATTAGCCCCTACAGATTCTTTCGTTTTTCGGCTGTGCGATCCGCCCCAGACCGTCACCAGGATCATAAGCAGGAAGGCCAGCGCTATGTTTACCAGGGCGGTAATTCTCCAGATCATCGGGACTTGTTCCTTTGTTCGAGGCGACTGCAGACCTCAATAACAGAGAGCACCTGTATCAGATACTTCAGGTCGAGAGGTTTAGGGATGAACTTAAACGCGCCCAACTCCAGGCTTCTTTTGGCGTCTTCCTCTGCTGTTCCTCGGCCGGACATCATTATTACCGGCACCTTGGGGTATCGCTGCTTGATTATCTGCAGCAGTTGGAATCCATTTGTCCCTGGCATCTCAATGTCGGAGAGGACCACAAGTGGGGTCTCCTTTCTCAGTATCTCGAGAGCCTCCCGGGCCCCGCAAGCAACGATTGTCTGATACTCCCAGTGGTCGAGGAGGTTCTCCAACATGGAACATATGTGTTCATCATCATCCACAATCAGAACAGTTACTTTTCCCCTTGGAGTCCTTTGCACCATATTTTCTTCTCTTTGTACACTTTGCCCCCTGAATCAACAGAAAGGAGAAGCAGTTGGCATCTCTCCACTGATCTAGGGATGACAAACAGTTCCTTATTTCCCCTCTCTTTCCCTATTGTCTGTCTCCTCTTGCTCAGGCCTGGTCTTATCTTCCAAGAATAGGCGAAGGCTCCCGAGCCTGTCAAGCACTAGAAGCCTTCGCCCTTTAACCAGGCATCGAGAGGAGTTTTTGGGCGCCCGGCCTTTTTGTTAGCTATGAGGTGGTTTCTTTTCAAGTTGCGGCAAGGACTCTGGTATGGGTCCTAACTCTTGGGGAAACCTCCTGGGCGACCACGGAGGATCGTCCCTACAGATTCTTTCTCCCCCCAACCTCCCTTTTTCTCCGCGGATTCTGCCATCCGAGTTTCTCCTCTGAACACTGTGGCCCTTAAGGGCCACATTAAACCGAACCTTGCCAAATTATCTTATCAACAGAGTCGAACCATGCTGGGAGGAAATCCCTCGCTGTTCGTCTGTATGGCGTGAGAGGGGAGCAACTTTCGTGCCAGATAACAAAAAGGCCACTCAGTGTATCTCTAAGTGGCTAGTAACAATTCAGTTGTAAAAATATTTCTTTAATCTAAAGCCTGTCTTAAAATGCCGACAGCACAATTATGTTCAATATCTGACACTGTTTTTTTTCACAATTTTCCTATCTCTCTGGCTTAAAAACAGCTATTTCCATTACTGGAACTGTTCAATATCTGACAGCGATTCCCCACAATTATCTTAGTTGCCTGATTCCGGTGAGGTTATCTCGATTGTCATCACTGTTCAATTTCTGGCACCAAGCAGCGACCAACATGAAATCGGTAACCACAAGACCTTTGTATCCCTATTGGCAACTCACCGTAGCGTCCGATGTTACATCGCACCCATGTCTCTTCCTGTCTAATTTCCTCATCAGCCTTTCTTCTCTGCGGTGATTTTGATCTGTTTTCCCCTTTCTCTTTGACCCTATCTCCCTCTTCATAAGCGTCCTCTCAATGCGTTCTCTTGCTTCGCTCTTCAGAAATTGCGATTTGGTGAGGTAGTCCGCTGCCTCTGCCTTCATAGCCTGTATGGCTGTCTGAACCGAACTGTATCCGGTTATCACGATGACCGGCAGCGTTGATCTCATCTGCTTTAGGGTCTTAAGTAGATCTATGCCGTTCATACCCGGCATCCAGATATCTGTGATCACCAGATCAAAATCTGCTCCGCCTACCAATTGGATAGCCTGTGCCGCACTGGTAGTAGTGGTGACCGTGTAACCCCACGCTCTCAAGATATCAGCGTAGACCTCTACGAAATCTCTCTCATTGTCCACTAATAATATTTGTGCCCCCTGACTTCCCTTTTTCTCTACGGATTTCGCCATCCGAGTCTCTCCTCTGAACACTTCAGCTCTCTTAAGGTTGATTGACTTGTAAAAAGTCGCCAAGGACGCAAAGAAAAGATAATAATCAAGTGGTTATATGTTTCACCTTCTTTGCGTCTCTGTGGAAACAGGATTTGGGACTTCTTACGAAGCAATCAACAATGTTAATTCTTATTCAGCCCGTACTTCTTTATCTTGTTATAGAGGGTTCCCCGACTTATCCGGAGCAGGGTGGCCGATTTACTCAGGTTCCAGCCGGTTTCCTCCAAGGCCTTAACTATCAATATCCTCTCTGCTTCGGGTAGTGATTTTGAACTCAATCTCAGGGTAAATCCTTCGGCCTCATCAGCATTTCCTAACTCCGGGGGCAAATCGGCTGGCTTTATGATATCACTCCCTGATAAGACAACTGCCCTTTCCATATAATTCCTCAACTCCCTCACATTTCCCGGCCAGTGGTAGGACAGCATCAGATTGAGGGCATCATCGGATATTCCACCAATTCTCTTGTGAGTTTCCTTAGCGAACATCCTAAGAAAATAGTTTGCCAGAATGGGGATATCTTCTTTTCTTTCTCTCAGAGGCGGTATATGAATGGGAACGACGTTCAGACGATGGAACAAATCCTCCCGGAATCTCTTCTCTCTGATGGCTTTTTCCAGATTCTGATTGCTCGCCGAGACGAGTCTAACATCAACCTTGATTGTCTCTGTTCCGCCTACTCTTTCAAACTCCATTGCCTGCAAAATCCGGAGCAGCTTTGCCTGGGTGGAAAGGGGGATGTCGCCGATTTGATCCAGAAACAGGGTTCCTTTATCGGCCAATTCAAACCTGCCTTTCCTCTGAGTAAAAGCAGAGGTAAAGGCACCTTTCTCGTGGCCAAAAAGTTCGCTTTCCAGAATGCCATCAGAAAGAGAGGCACAGCTCACTTTGATAAATGGCCTGTTCTTGCGAGGGCTGGAATAATGGATGACATTTGCTAAAAGCTCCTTCCCGGTGCCACTTTCCCCGGTCAGCAGCACTGATGAGTTCGTCGGAGCAATGGTCTTTATCCTCTCAAATATCGCCTGCATCGCCGGGGCCCTCCCCACAATGTTATCAAAATGATAATTTTTGCTCAGCGTCTCCTGGAAATATATATTGTTTTCTAATAAGTTCTTGCGTTCCAGTATCCGGTCGACTATCTGGAGGATTTCATCAGGGTTAAAGGGTTTCAAAATGTAATTATAGGCGCCTTTTCTTGTAGCATCAATGGCGTTCTTTATAGTGCCATAGCCCGTTAGCATGACGAACATTGTCCAGGGATATTCTTCTTTTACTCGCTCTAAAAGTTTCATACCATCCATCCCCGGCATCTTCAGATCAGTTATTATCAGATCAAACGGGGCGTTCCCCCGGAGGTTCTCTAAGGCCTCCAACCCACCTGTTGCAGTAGAGACAGCATGTCCCTTGCCTCTCAGGACATCCCCCAGTGCTTCCAACATATTGACCTCATCGTCAACTAACAAGACCCTCAGTCTGTCACTCATTATCTTCCTCTGGGTGTAACCAACACCGACCGATGTGAAAACAGTCGCTAGTACAAAACCCTTACGCTCTCGTGGGCAATCTCAAGGTAACAATCGTGCCCTTCCCTCTCCTATTCTCGATGGTTATATCCCCTCCGAATTTTTTGACAGTTGAATAACCAAGGGACAGTCCTAACCCAGTTCCGGACTCTTTAGTCGTGAAGAAAGGGTTAAAGACATCGCCCAGCGCCTCTTCTGGGATGCCCACTCCGGTATCTTCGAAGACGATCTCTACAGAATCCTTTTGTTGTTTACCGGCATCTGCAGGTACCGGCTTGGTAGCTACCTTTAAGCTGCCGCCGTCGGGCATCGCCTGAGTTGCGTTGAGGATAATGTTCAGGAAGGCCTGTTTTATCTCGTCAAGATTCAGAGATATAGCAGGCAATTGCTTTAGATTCAACTCTAAGCTGATATCATTGACTCTAAGCTCTTTCTCCACCAGACTCAGGGTCATTTTCAGCAGTTCATTAATATCAACTTCCTCTAATTCATACTCTGAATTTCTGGAGAATTGTAAAAGATTTTCGATCACTCTTCTGGCTCGCTCTACCTCAGATTCCATTATCTTGAGGTGTTTTTGGACCTCTGGCCTCTCAGATTTCAGGATACCTTTGATATAGTATAGGGATGCATTTATAATCCCCATGGGATTTCTGACCTCGTGGGCGACTCCTGCTGCCAGTTGTCCTAATCCAGCCAATTTTTGAGCCTGCGCAAGAAACCGCTGGGTCTTTGCCAACTCATCGTTTCTCTGTTTCACCTGTTGATCCAGCAAGTGATTGAGCTCTCTGGTCTCAGAGTGAAGTCGAACGTTTTCTATAGCCACAGCGACCTTCTCGCCCAGCATACGTAGCAGCACCTGTTCTCCTTCAGTTAGGCTATCAGGCCCCGTGCTCCCTACTATAAGAGCTCCCATCACAGTATCCTGTGTTCGGATAGGGATACCAGCAATTGTCTTAATCCCCCTTTTCCTGTCGTCTTGGGGAATCCTCAGTATACCCTCGAGAGTTGCTCTAACAGCAACGGGCTTCCCTTCTCTAATTACTCTCCAGACGATGCCGTTCTTTCTGGGCTTTGCGGGCTGGTAATGCAAACCCAGCCCTGGTTTTGAACTCACCACAGCTTCACGGAGTTCCTGCCCCTTAACATCCAATAACCAGATGACGGCACGTTGACTGTTAGTGATCTCAATAGCGCTGTCTGTGATCAGTTTAAGCATTCTGGTCATCTCATCGGTCTTGTCAACAACCCTGCAGATTTCTGCCACCCTCTGTTGTGTCCAATCGTATGTTCCTGGCGGACAGGATTTCATCTTCGTTGCCAATTTTCCCTCCAATATCTTTCTGTTTGCAGAATAGACAAGGACACTATACCGACTACCGCTGGGTTTAAGAAGTCTATATTTCATTAGGCAATCCTTTCCTCCATAGTGCCGACGGGAAAGGATTCCCGTCGGCCTCGGCAAGTCAAACAACAGTGAAAAAGGAATTAACTAAGCTGAATCCAGAGAGTTCAGAATTTTCTCCGGTAAGCAGTAGGGGGAATACGCATTCTGTTCCGGTACTTAGCGACTGTGCGCCTGGCTATATTGAAGCCCTCTTTGTCCAGCAGTCCAACGATCTGCTGGTCGCTCAGGGGATTTTGACTATCCTCTGCCTCTATTAGCTCTCTTATTCTCTCCATCATTCTCTTGGCGGAGACGCTCTCACCAGAAACAGAGCTAATCTTGCTGTCAAAAAAGTATTTCAACTCGAAAATCCCGTGGGGAGCTTGCACATACTTCCCATTGGTCACCCGGCTGATGGTTGAAGGGTGAAGTCCCAGGGAATCGGCTGCCTCTTGGAGCACCATCGGTTTCAGGCCCGAAACCCCCTGGTCAAAGAAGTCCCGTTGTCGCTTGACGATAAACTTCATTAACCTTAACATAGTGGAGCGTCTCTGCTCGATGGTTCTGATCAGCCAACGGGCAGAATTCAGCCTTTCCAGCACATATTTGCGCTCTTCTTCGGAGGTCTTACCCCCTTTCAACAACGAGAGGTAACGGCGATTAATCCTCAGAGTGGGAATGGACCTGTCGTTAAGTATTACCACATATTTATCGTCCACTTTCTCCACAATCAGATCGGGAGTTATCTGCCTTGCCTCAGATCCAAAGGCGGCAGCGGCTGGCTTGGGAGTTAACCCGGAGATTACCTTGAGTGCCTCTCGAATCTCCCCCTCAGTAAGCTTCAGAGATTCTGCAATCTTGCGGTAGTGACGTCTCTTCAAATCCTCCAACCGGGATTGCACGATTCTCATAGCCGGGCTGTCCTGCCTGCCTTGTTCCCGGAGTTGAATC
>DAOVPH010000081.1 GCA_030629295.1 Candidatus Latescibacterota bacterium
CCCTTGAATTAGGAGCCTATGAATACATTATCAAACCCTTTGACCTTGGTTATCTCGAAACCGCTGTGATGGTCAAGTTATTAGATTTTTCATAATAAATAGGTTTGGTAGGAGAGAGGAAAACATTCCGGAAGGGACGCCATGTCCACTGAGAACATGAAAGACAAAAGGAACATCTGGCCCATCATCGGTATACTCTCCTTGGTGTGCTGGGTGGGCATCATAGTGTATGCCTTTTCATACGGCAATCTCGGGAAGACTTCCACTGATTTGGTCTCTTTAGAACGGGACATTCAGGATCTGAGGGCAGCAATGAATATGGACAATGTACGTCTGTCAGCTATCCGTAAAGTAATGGCTATTATCTCACAGTACAATCCCAATATGCCCTCCAGTCTCCAATATGAGATCGCATCGGTGATATATGAGATGAGTGTTAAGTACACAAATTTAGATGTGGACCTGATATGTGCCGTAATAACTCATGAGAGTGCAAGGACCTGGCAGGTGGATATTGTTTCCGATGCGGGCGCTATGGGATTGATGCAGATCATGCCCGCTACAGGAATGTTCATCGCCAGCTATGAGGGGATCACCTGGAGCGAGGCTGGAAAGGTATTATTTGACCCAATGTATAATATCAGAATGGGCACCAGATTTCTGTCAATTTTGATTGATCTTTACGGGTTACAGGGTGGATTGGCTGCTTACAATGGCGGTGAGAAACAGGCTGTCCTGTGGATAGCAAATGGAAAAGCTGATGAGACCCTTTACGCTGAAACGAGAGACTATATCCCTGCAGTGTTAAAATTATATAAGAAATACAAGGGATAGGGTCGGTTGTTTCGCTATCGATGGTTTATCGTAAACCGCTGAAGCGGTAAGTCCGGTCATAGGAGCATAGAGTTAAGGAGTAAGAGAGAAAAAAGAAGTTGTAGGGCCAACCCTGTCTGGTCGCCCACGGCTGAGAACAGCGGGACTGTGATGAGCTTCCTTTGGCAAAACAGAGATGGAGTTATGGCTCTATCCTTAACACAACTGCCAGCGCTCTGGTAATCTCCTGCATCGCAGTGCCGGAGAGTTTTCCCAGGCGTCGTACGAACCTTTCTTGCGCCACCGAGCGCACCTGAAACGCATCTGCCACTGAAGGTTTATCCAGGTGATTTTCGGCATCGGGTTCCAACCGAACCATCCACGGCGCTACAGCATAGCGATCTTTCCATTCGGTAATAGGTACAATCACCCTCAGCGGCAAAATCCCGATGGCATCATCGTTCACAATAACCACTGGACGAGTTTTCTTGAGCTCAGCACCAATCGTAGGGTCCAGATTGATGAACCAGATTTCACCTCTGTTCATAGAACTTCTCGCTATCGAGGGCGGTGAAAATAGTCAGTTCACCACCGGGTGCGTAATCCGGCAATAAAGCCTCCGCTGCTCTGGCCAGTTGCCGCTTCTTTTCCACCCGAACCAGGGGCTGCTGCTCCACTTGTTGGAGATCTTCACGAATCAGATGTAAGACAGCCTCCATGATTGCGAGACGCTCTTTGGTTGGAAGCTTCTTGAGCTCTTTCAGAATCTCTACCTGGCTCATACATCCCTCCTTGTTGTCTCTAAAATAGACAAAACGCGGTAAAAGTCAAGCTATTTTTCACCGGGGGACAGACAGAAAGTGAGAAAAATAATCGTGGGGCGAGCTTCTGTGGTCACCTGAGGCCAGGCCTGTGGAGAGGGGGAGAAAAAGAGCAGGGGAGCAAGGTAAAAGGTAAAAGGCAAAAGTGGAGAAGCCTGAGGGAAACGAAACGTTACCAGTCACTAATGGAGCAAGGGTGCAGGGGAGCAGAGGGCTAACCTCTGCCTGGCTCCAGATCGAGAAGGGGATGACCGAGATGGGATTCCCCGTATCAATGATGGCTTGGTATTTTTTAGTCCAGCCGGTTGCTGTCTTTAACTGAATGGTGGCTAACAACCGGATGAGCCGAACAGAAGCTCCTTGTGAAAGAATATCCAAGTCAATCTTGGTGCGGGACCTCAGGCCGATTTTAATAGACATGAGTACACGGAGATTTTTTATGGGGACTCCACGTTCTCCGTGGTGTATTGTAGAAAAGCCAAGGAGACGGGGTTCGTAAGGCAAAAGAGTATAACAACAAAAGCAAACAAAAATGGCCCGGGGATGCTAAAGAAAAGATCCCTGGGCCATTTTAGGTTGACTTGGCCAATGTTCACTCCGGGGAGTCTTCTCCCCATTTTTTCTCTAAGTAGCTTTCGTCTACTAACACTTCCCGGGCCTTGCTGCCGTCGAAGGGGCCAACGATCCCGGCGGCCTCTAACTGGTCAATCAGCCTTGCTGCCCGGGCATACCCTATCTTAAGCCGCCTCTGCAGAAGCGAGATCGAGCCCTGCTGGTGCAGGATGATCAATCTCATCGCCTCGTCAAATAACTTATCCCGTCCTTGACTGTCCTGCTCGTAGTCAATTTCTGGTTCTTCCTGGATTAAGATTTCCCTTTCTGGAAGTTCAGGTTTCTCCCCAGTCTGGTGTTGTTTCAAAAACTCGACCAGCCGTTCGGTCTCTTCCCTGGAGATGTGGGCACCGTGAATTCTGATGGGATCGGACTGTCCCACAGCAAGAAAGAGCATATCCCCGTTGCCCAGGAGCTTTTCAGCGCCGTTGACATCTAAGATAGTACGTGAATCCACCTTTGAGGCCACCTGAAGGGAGATCCTGGAGGGGAAATTGGCCTTAATTAGTCCGGTGATCACATCTACCGATGGGCGTTGAGTAGCCAATATCAAGTGGATACCTACCGCTCTTGCCATCTGTGCCAGTCGCACCAAAGACTGCTCGATCTCATTGGAGAGAAGCATCAGGTCTGCTAACTCGTCAATAACCACCACAATGTAGGGTAGGGAGGTAGGATTTCCTTCAGCGGGCTCAGTGCGAATCACCTTTCTATTGTACTCATTGATATCCCTCACCTTGATTTGAGCCAGACTTCTATATCTTTCTTCCATTTGAGCTACTGCCCAGCGCAGCACCTCTGAGGCCTTCTTTGTCTCTGTGACCACTGGAGTGAGAAGGTGAGGAATTTCGTTGTAGACGGAAAGCTCCAGCATCTTCGGGTCTACCATAATGAATCTGACCTCCTCGGGGGTGGCCTTAAATAGAACGCTGGTTATCATCGCGTGGATGGCTACGCTCTTGCCTGAGCCGGTGGCCCCGGCGATGAGCAAATGGGGCATTGTGGCCAAGTCAGTACAGAACGGCTCACCGGAGATTGTCTTGCCCAAGGCAAGAGTGAGCTTTGATTGGGAGGATTGAAATCTATCTGACTCCAGGAGCTCTCGCAAGCAGACCAGCGAAGGTTTGGGGTTAGGGATCTCGATCCCCACAGCATCTTTGCCTGGAATAGGGGCTAAGATTCTGATCCGCCGGGCTTTCATCGTCATAGCTAAATCATCGGCCAGAGAGATAATGCGGTTTACCTTAACTCCGGGAGCAGGTTTCAGTTCATACCTGGTGACTATCGGGCCAGGACTCACCTGCGCCACCTTTCCTTCCACCTGGAAATTGGCTAAACTCAGCTCCAATTTCTCAGCGTTTCTCAACAACTCCTCCCTGCTCTGGTAGGTTCTCTGATTGGGAGGCTTATCGAGCAGGGAAGTGGAAGGTCTTTGGTAGAACATCTCCGGCTCCCTCTCGGGCAAACGGAACGATTCCTGTTCTGCCTCTTTTTGGTCCACTTCCGGTTCTACTATTTGGGGCTTGGGAAAGTCTATCTGCGAAGGCACTGCCACCTTTTGCCTTTTTGTGGCCGCTATCCTGGATGCTTTTGGCTTCTTAGCCCTCTTCTTGCCTGAACTGGGAACAGGGACAGAGAATCGGGAGAGACGGATAGGGGTTGATAAAACTACTGTTAACAGAAAAGCTGTGATCACCAGAATCCAGGAGCCAACCTGGCCCAGGTAGGGGATAAGCACCCGGGGTGCCAGCGTCACCCCCAACCAACCGCTTAATCTGTATAGCCTTACAGATTGCTCTTGTTGAAGTAACCCGCAGACAGCAGAGAAGAGTAGAACTAAGACCAGGACAGCTACGGTCTTGAATGCTAATTTCCTCATTGTCTGGCCCCGGAGACGATTCCACCCCCACAGAAACAGCAGGGGTGGCAAGACTAAGCAAGGCAAGCCTATGAAAGTGAACATTCCCTCAGCCACTTGATGTCCCAGGAATCCCGCTGTCCAGACTTTTTCTCCCTCTGCTACCACTCTCGCGGCCAGAAACCCTCCTCTTATATAAGCAATCAGGTCATACATAATCCAGATGCTCAGGGCAAGCAGAATCAGGCCGAGGACTTCATTAGTGCGGTTTCCTCTCCGGGTTAAGGGGGAAAATTCATGCTGCTCTTTTTCCATCTTTTCCATCTCCTTGTATACACAGATTGTATACGCAGACAGAGATTTTACGCTGTTTGGAAATAATATACTATTTAACTTGTCTTTTTGCAAGCAGAAAAATGGTGAGGGGTTAATTGGGGAGATTCTGTTGAAAAATGGCGTGTTGAGTGGCGAAGGAGGATATATCGTAGAGACGCCCCGCCGGGTCATCTCTACATTGAGGTTGGTTTACGCCCTAAGGTCTGATTCAAATTCGGTTGGTTGCGGTCAGATGACCGGCGTGATTTCATTTTTCGACGGAATCTTACTAATGACTGATGACGAATGACCAATGACTTCTATCCACACTGGCAGGGGATTTTCCCGCAGCGAGGGCATCCTTTCTTATATTTTTCCACTGCCTGTTCTAAATCTACTCCCAATAGATTAGCCAGACTTGCAAGCCAGGCCAGAACATCGGAGAACTCTTCGCCATAATTCTCCCTATTTCCTTCCCTGATTGATTTTGCCAGTTCACCCACTTCCTCGGCGAACCAGACGAATGTGCCTGCCAGCCCTCTCTGCTGGTCGCGCTGGTAGTAGATCTGGCGCATCAAGTTCTGAAATTCTCTTATCTCCATTTTGTTTCCTTATGTTACTCGGGCAGGAGGAATCTCTCAACTCGGCCACCGCCCAAGATCAACTTCCGCTTATTCCGAACAGTCTTCGTGCGTTATGGGTGGTGATTTCGGCCACCTGTTCGGGAGCCATCCCGCGGAGCTGTCCGATTTTTTCCACCACATACCTCACGAATGCCGGCTCATTTCTTTTTCCCCTTACCGGCTGAGGAGCAAGGTAGGGACAGTCGGTCTCTACCAGGAGCCTGTCTAAGGGCACTGTTTGGGCTATCCGCTGGAGTCTGGAGGCTTTAGTGAAAGTGACCGGCCCGGCCACGGAGATGTGTAACCCCAGATCCAGACAGGCCTTCATCTCCTCTTCTGAGCCGCTGAAGCAGTGCATTACACCTGAGCTAGCACCCTCCGAACGGAGAATATCCAAGGTCTCCTCCATCGCCTCCCGGCTGTGGATAACAACTGGCAGTCCTTGGGTGTTAGCCAGCTTAAGCTGTTGCCGAAAAACCTTTTTTTGCACCTCCCGAGGCGAATTGTCGTAGTGATAGTCTAAACCTATTTCACCTAAGGCCACTACTTTTCTCATTTGTAGAGTCTGTTCCAATTTTGGCCACAGCTTGTCTCGCTGCTTTGCGTCGTGGGGGTGGATGCCAGCACTGCCAAAGATGAACTGATAGTCCTCAAGCAATTCCACAAAGTCTTCTGCCTCTCGCTCTGTGAAAAAAGAACAGACGGAAAGGATTTGACTTACCCCCTCAGTTAGGGCGTTTTCAATTACCTGCGGCCTGTCTTTTTTAAACTGAGGGTCGGTGAGGTGTGCGTGTGAGTCGAAGATCATATCTCCTCCCAGAGAAAGAGCTGTTTGCTTATCTTCTCAGAGCGGGATTTTTGGGGAGGGTAAAACTTGCCGGCTAAGGTGATAAACCCCTGTGCCCGACTCGCCACCGCCCTCAGTTTTTTCAGTTGCTCCAGGTCTCTAAATTTTGTGTGCCTGCGCGTCTCTATTATCCTTTTGGCTGAGATTCTGCCGATGCCAGGCACTCGGATAAGCTGTTCAAAGGAGGCGGTGTTCAGTTCTATCGGGAATCTATCCGGGTGGTTCAGGGCCCAGACAAGTTTAGGGTCTTTATCTAACAGGAGGTTGTTCTTCTCTTCAAATACTAACTCTTCGGTTTTAAAGCCGTAGCGGCGCAGAAGAAAATCTGCCTGATAAAGGCGTGCCTCCCTGAGAGAAGGGCAGGGGGGAAGCTGCTCCAATGGGGTATCTCCCACAGGGATAAATCCGCTGTAGTAAACCCGGCGCAAGCTGTGTGTCCGGTAGAGGTTTTGGGAAAGGGAGAGTATCTCGCGGTCGCTCTCTCCACTGGCACCCACCACCAACTGCGTCGTAACTCCGGCTCGTAAGGGATGAAGCGAGTTGTAGATAGCAATCTTCTTAAGTCGCTCCCAAAGTTGAGGCTGAAATTGTTTGTCGGGACTGAGGCGGACCAGATACTTCTGAGCAGGTGCCTCCAGATTTATAGAGAGTCTATCCACCAACGGTCCCATTTTTTCGATAAAGGCCTCATCAGTGCCAGGCAGTATCTTACAGTGGATGTAGCCCCGGTAACCATAGCGGCGACGGAGAAGCAAAATGGTCCTGAACATCTTTTCCTGAGCTTGATTAGGGGTGGGGTGTATTGCCGAGGAAAGGAAGAGCCCCTTCACCCATCCCTTTTTCCAGTAGCGGAGAAAAAGGCCTGAAAGCTCCTCAGGGGTGAACTCCACCCGCGGGCAATCCCTCGCCTTCCGGTTAACACAGTAGAAACAGTTATGTTCGCAGAGATTGCTCTGTAGAACCTTAAACAGGTTAACGCAATTCCCTTTTTCTCCCACTGCCGGGTAGATGAAGTGAAACCGCAGGGAACGTTTTCCCGAGGCAAAAAGCAGAGGCATTCCTGTAACATCAAACTGGGCCAGTTTGCCTAAGGTGTCCAGTTTTTTACCAGAGTCAGCTTTTTTCACTACCTGAACCATAGAACAGATCCCTTATTTTTAACTTGCGAGACCACAACGCCAATAGTCTACTCAGCAACTCTTTTCGCCGTAGGCGTCGACGCACTTGCCGCAGAATGCACTGTAACTCTGGACTGTTGCTGTGCTTCAACCAATACCTC
>DAOVPH010000004.1 GCA_030629295.1 Candidatus Latescibacterota bacterium
ATATCGCCAGCGTCTTGAATGGGATATTTCACGATGCGCCATTGCTCTTCGGAGGAGAGCCTCTGCTCGGTAACCAACTCGCCTTTCGGAGTCTCGGTGATGATGAGCTTCCTTTGCCCGTCTATTTTCTCTTTTGTCTTTACCTTATCCGAATATCTGAGCTTTACGGCTCCCGGAATCCTTGTGAAGTAGTCTATATACCTGATGGATACATCCAGATCGTCGAAGAGGTCCAGCAAGCTCATCTCCCTGTATCTTTCAGGTAGGGTTCCCCGGTCCTTGTTGTACCAGTACCACCACTCTATCCGGGGCTGAAAGAAGACTTCCGGGGTCTCCTTCCCCTCGAACACCCTTAGATTCATTTCTCTCTTGGTCACGTCTATGCCTCCACCACCTCGAATTTCATCATCTTCCCCAATTCCTTCAGATCATCAACATAATCCCCGTATACCATGGCAAGATGGTGTCCGAAATCCACCTCTTTATGGAGGAGCTCAACCGCGTTCTTAACTTTGATGTGCGCATTCAGGGAACATCCTATCTCATCGAACCCACCTCCTCCGGCTATCTCGCCCTTCACCACCAACAACTTAGTCGCCATAGGGTCGAACCGCGCCAGTGTGACCGGCTGCCCGATGTCGAGGGAGAAATCATATCGTATTGTAGCTCCCCAACCGCTGAAGGTAAAATTCCTTATCTCGTAAGGTAGATCCGATTCAGCTAATCCCTTCATCTTCAACCCCGGCACATCGTGATGAACCGCTACAATATTCTTCTCCCTGTCCACGATGTAGGAGTTACCCATGTGGGCTGATTTCTTGGAAGTATACATGAGAAGTGTCATCGCCATCAACACATTTATGTCCCCCTCGCAGGCCGACGGATAACCTTCGTCCTTGAGCAAGGTATGGGTGAGGCAAAACATGACCTTTTTCTCCTCAGCAATCCTTCTGGCACAGATCTCAAAACAGGGGATGACAAAGGCATTGCACTCAGAATCTTCCATCACCTTCTTCGCTGCGACGTAGAACTTAACCGATGGCAACAGGTTCTCTCTACTCATGTGGACCTTATCGGCGCTCTGTATCAACTTGTCCGTCAGCTCCTCCGCCCTTCTCGCATCCTCCTGGGGTAGCTTTTCCATCTCTTCAAAAAGTGTCTCCGCCGGCAGAGAGATATGCTCCACGCCGAACCGATCCCTGAGGCCCTCAAGGTCCCAGATAGTGCTCACGACGCCCAAAGGTATGATATCTCCCTCCAATGCCACCAGCATTTTCGTATTGCGAATCGCCTTCCTCACCCTAAGCAACGAGATAAGGCGGTTCAACTCGTCGAAATCCAGAGGGGCATATCCTTCAAGTCCCCGGGATCTGAGATAGGCGGCTACGTCCACCGTCCCGATCGCTCCAACCATAGCGATGGGCCTCTTGTGTCTGTGGGCTATGGTTATGGCGGGATACTGGGTCAACCCTCCGGAGACAACGAACAGGTCCACATCCTCCAGATCGGATCCCAACTTCCTAAGCTCCTCTTCGGGCAGGACAAAGTTGTCCTTCCATTCTATGCTAACCGGCTCAAGCAGGCGGGCATCGGAGGGCAGATATTTGTTGAATTCCCCCACGAACCTGTTGAAGTTTTGCTTTCCCTGCTCTCTTTCTGTCTCCGGCTCAAGGCTTTTCCTGTCGCCCACCCTGCAGGGTCCCTCATACGGGCCGGAATGGATGAGTTGGACGAAAACGGGTTTAACCCCTACCTTCGTATCTATTGGCTTTTCCCTGGTCATTGTTATTCTCCTCTACTGATGGTTAGCCGTGACAGATCGGTGTACTGTACGAGCGCTTTCTATACAGATACCTCCTTCTATTTAGTGTTTGTCCGAGAAGGCACAGATGGGCGCTTGTTTTGTCATTGCGAGGAGCGAAGCGCCGAAGCAATCCCCTGATATTAAAAAGATTGCTTCGCTCCTTGCAGTCGCTCGCAATGACATTAATAAGCGAAGATAGGTACTTTTCGACAAGCACTATTTAGGCCTTCGTAATTTCCACTCTATTCATTTTCTCACTTATGGGCCCTGATCTTTTCCTCCAATACATTTTCCGGCATAGCACCGACGATAGCATCTACCTTTTCTCTGTTTTTAAATATAAGCAAAATGGGAATGGACATAATCTCGAAGCGAGAGGCTACTTCCCGATTTTCATCTACATTTAACTTCCCGAAAGTTATCTCCCCTGCATATTTTGCGGCTAATTTTTCTATTGTGGGGGAGATCATTCGACAGGGCGCACACCATTCCGCCCAGCAGTCAACAACCAAAAGAGGATACTTGTCCACTGCTTGGTCAAAGTTGTCGTTGTTTAATATAATCGGATAGTCTGGCTTGTCTATAAGCTTCTCTTTCTTTTTAAGTTCCTCCCTCTCTAGGGAAAGTATCTCTTCGGCCCGAGAGGAACCGAAAGATATGACCTGATTTACAAAGGCCCCTTCCGATTGAACCCCAACGGTAATAGAATCCATATCCTCGTTGATTACCTGTTGAGGCACATGAGATACTTTGAACTCCCGAGCACGCGCCCTCACTTCTGCTGCGTCGATATAGCGAGAGGCAACCTTTTCGGGGGCCTCAATGGCTATTCGATTGCTCAGAAGAGCAGCCTGGGGACAATGCGGAGAATCGAGCGTAACATAAGTTTCTATGAGGACATGTTTGTCTATACTTTTCAATTTCTCTTTGGAAGCGGCACCCAAACCGCTTTCTCCCTGAGAAACTAAGGATACGGTCTCAATAAATGCACTCGCCTGGTGTCCTGCAGGTCCGCCCCAATATTCTATGGAATAGCCCAGATCCTTGCCAATGAGAATAGTCGGGGAAATAGAAAGATTCAGTTTCTCGGCCGCTTCGCTGCTCAGGCTGAGAAATTCTCCTTTTATCTTATCAGTGATCTGCGAAAGTTCCCTCACTAAGTCTTTGCTAAACTGGGAGTATTGAGGATCTTCATTTCCAATGATGATGCTTTGGGTAAATACCTTAAGGTCCACAGTCTCCCGAAGTTCCCGCTCAAACTTCTCTCTCAAAACTGCTTCAGTCTTAGTGTCGATCAACATATCTACCTCCTCTGGTAGCTTTACTATCCTTCATTGAACTATTAGCAAAACAATGGTATGCTTCCTGTAGCACCTTCTTCATTATTTATCGTATTTTCTTTCCCCGAAAATTGCTGTTCCTATCCTTACCATATTGCTTCCTTGTTCAATGGCTATTTCGTAAGAATTTGACATCCCCATGGACAGTACTTTCATATCCAAATTGAGAATGTAAAGAGATCTTATATACTCAAATATTTTTCTTGTCTCCCTAAAGTAGGGTCTTGCGTCCTCTGGATTTCCAAAACGCGGCCCCATAGTCATAAGACCTCCTATCTTAAGATTCTTGAGATGTGAGATTCGCCTTATTGTCTCTTCAGCTTCTTCAGGCATAACACCGGACTTCTGAGGCTCTTTTCCACTGTTTATCTCTATATAAACAGGCACTATCCGATCTGACCTTTTATCAATCGCCTCAGCCAGCTTTAGCGAATCAACAGTTTGTATAACATCAAAGATGGGAAGCACCTTGTTTATCTTATTCTTCTGCAAAGCCCCTATCATGTGCCATCTCACTTTTTTAGCCTTTTCACCTAACTGGTTATATACTACGGTTGCCTCCTGAACATAATTTTCTCCGATATCCGTAGCACCTGCATCAATAAGAGTGGCCAGCTCTACCGCATTCCTTGTCTTCGCTGCTACTACTATGGTCACATCATCGGGAATTTCTCCCCTAACCCTTTGATAATTTTCTGCTATACCCATTTTGAATTCACTCCCTTCCCCAAGCTTCGTTTTTCTTTCCAATTAAATCCTTCATCATTCCTCCTAATCCAGCAATTCTGTCTCCATATCTTTTTATAGATTCTCCAAGGTAAAGAGGGTTATCGTAGCAGTTTCATTTCTTAGTTTTCTTTTCGGCTCCTTTTGGAATCACACAGACAAAGCAAAGAGGCTCATCTTGGTAATTCAAAAATTGATGTTCTTCATTTGAGGCAATATATATGGCATCCCCAACCTTGACTTTTTTCTCAAGATTTTTCCCCTTTACAACACCTTGTCCTCTTACCACAAAGACTTCATGCTCCCAAGGATGACTGCCATAACTTGTGTGCATACCCTTTCCGAATTCGAAATACCTTAATTCAAAGTTTGGAACGCCGATCTCCTCTGACAATAACCACCATACAGAAACACCGCTTCTTGTTTTCTCTTCTTTTGTCTTTTTGATACTGGTGAAGTACATTTGGAACCTTTCTCTTTAAATTTTAATTACCTTTCCCACGCCATTGGCAATAAAATTCTCCTTATATTCTTCTTCAAATTGTTTTATAGCTAAATCACCTGTGCAATGGGAGGGTGCTACCTTTTTTACACCCATAGCCTTGAAATCTTTAATTACAGTTTTAGCATCCCCTAAATGGAAACCTCCCAGGACAAGGTAAACTTCTTCACCAATCTCTTTGGCTTTCTTCACCATATTTACTATTCCTGGATGGGCACAACCAGTGATAATGATCAGCCCTGGGGCACTTTTTACTACCAAGGCCTGCTCTGATATAAACAATCCTAAAGCACCAGTTGAATAGACATTTGGACAAATCTCGGTTGGTTTTCTAAAAGCTCTCGGCTGATATACTTTTGCCTTATGTTCGTTTGCTTCAAGAAAACCTTTTAGCCCACCAGTGTGGTCTCCATGGGCATGCGATAAAACGATCATCTCCACACTTTCGGGCTCTACCCCAAGCTGACCAAGGTTATATAACAACGTTTCGCTCTCGCTACCGGTGTCAAATAATATACTCTTATTATTCACCTTAATTAAACAAGCGAACCCAAATCCTGTCCTTAACTTGAGATTGTGCTGGTAATTGTCGTATACTGTAATTAGAGTTATATCTTTATTCATTTCTTTATCTCCTCGCTAAAATCTGGAAATCTTGAATGGAAGAAAAAGGGTTGCCAAACTTCTCGACTAATAATTCACTGCTCCAGCGTTTCATTTTCCTTTTCATGCCTCTCTACAAATAAGATAGTGTTCTTTAGTAATTTAAGCGTATTTAAGCTTTGGGGGTTGATTCTTTTTTCTAAATTTCCTTCGGGGTGAGGGCTAAAAATCACTACCTTTCCGCTGCCAAACTTTGCCCACACAATAGCTGCGTACCCTTCTCCATAATTGGCCAGGACTTCTGTGTCTTCTCCTGCTTTCATCATGGGACCGTTCTGATACCAGATTCTAATCTCACCTTTATATCCTGAAGTGATAGTATGGTTGGGCTGAGTGATGAATATATTCCTTATCCCTACCCCTTGCTTTCTGACATTTTTGATGTTAATTATCCCCAGTCCTTTGGGACACCCTTCTACTTCGACTATTCCCGAGGCAAGATAGGCTCCGGCGCAAATACCAACATAGCCACCGCCATCTCTTATGAATTCTCTGATTTGTCTGAACCCTTTTTCTTCCAGAGCATCTACGCATCTTTTGGTATAGCCGCCAGGAATTATCAAAACCGAATGATCTTTCAAATCTCCTTTTTTGATCTCTTTTTCAGCTATCTTCCTGTAAGAGATATTCAACTTATCCAGCGCTCCCTCCACATCTTTAGCCAAACTTGCTCCACTACCCGTATATATACAAACTTTTCTTTTCATCTGATTTGCTCTGTCAAGACAAGAAATCCCCATCAGTCCTATAAGTAATCCAAGAAATAAACCCCAGTTTGCCAGTGTAGCCATTTTTAGTATTCAATAGTTTGACAAATTTAAGGATGTGATCTCTTCGTTTGACGGGGTTAATCAGATCTATCCTAACAACAGCATTAGTGTTACATCAAAAGGCCTGACCCTTGACTTTCCTTCCTTGTTGCCTGGGGAAGCATCATAGAAAAATTGCCCCTAACATAAATGCTATGCTCAACGAGATAAGAATCGGAATTATCAAAACTTTCAAGAAATCCTTAAGTTCCACATTGAAAAATTCCAATGAAACAGAAACACAGGGATGGACAGGTGAGATAACATATCCCATAAAGATGGAGAAGAACATGAGGGCAAATACCGATGAGGTCATCGTATTTGTTCCATATTTTGAATAATAGATGGGTAATAAAATAGATACAGGCACCTGAACTCTCCCTGTCAGGAACCCCAAAATTGAACCGACGCCCACAAGAAGAAGTGTCCTGGAAAATGTGACCTCTGCAATTATTCTGGAGGCATCGGAGGCCTTGAATATATTTAAAAAAAGAAACATACCTATGATTATTAAAGAGAACCTCCATGGCCCAGTCTTTGTCCAGGCGAGCTTTATTCTTTCCACCCTCAGATTTCCAAAACCGAGAGCAAGGGTAAGACTCACCACCACACCTATTACAAGGAATACCTCGGGAAGAACTTTGGGAAATATGGTACCCAAAGAAAAATGTATAACAGGTGCAATAAGAATTATCATCACCGGAACCAGAAGGCCTTTCAGTCTGAAATCAGAGCTATAACTTATTTCGCCTCTTATATGCTTCAGGAGAAAAAGATAGCCCAGAATGAACATGAGTATAAATCCTGGGATGAGGTAAAGCATCGTCACATAAAGATTAAGCTGTGCCATTTTTGTAGTGGCGAGGAGTGCACCCAGAGGATAAATCAGAAGGAGAATATGCCTGAACCAGACATTTATGGCAGATTTCTCCACCTCAGAGATACCTTCGCCAGCTTTCCTCAACAGAGGGGCTGAAAGCAGCGCACCCCCCGGTATGGGCAGCATGCCCAGAAGGGCAGGCGAAAAGGCAGAAAATAACCTTTTGCCTATTCTCAAATTGTCAACCAGTTCATCCATGAGGCCTGAAAGCTCCATCAAGCCCCCTATCATAGGTATTAATCCAACTCCAAAAGAGAGTAGAAGAATGGAAGGGTCGGTCAATGTGTTATAGACCTCTTGCCATATACGGTAAAAAGGAAGAGTGAATAGACCCAGGGTGAGGGCCGCGACGACAAGCCCTGCCCATAGACTCTTCCGGGATATGATTAAAAGCAGAAAAAGGGACAAAAGAAAACCTGCCCAGGTAATTCCCATCTGTTTCTATACCCTCCTCCTATTATTCTATTGAGGTCAGTCGGATGGCTTACTGAGACTATTAACCTTATTTTTGATCTCTTCCTCCCTGGCTTAATACACAGCCTCGTACATCGCCTCTATATTTTCCGGAGGTATCTCCTTGAACAGTACATTAGAAGGGCCGAGAACAAATCCCCCGTCCATATTGCAGTTTTCGATTAGATATCGGACTTCGGCCTTGACATCCTCGGGTGAGCCAAAGGGTAGGGTTTTTTGCAGACTCACCGCACCATGAAGGACCAACCTATCTCCATATTTCTTTTTGATCTTCACCGGGTCCATACACTCCGGCTGGATGGGATTTAAGATATCTATCCCCACCTCTATCAAATCTTCTACGATGTCCTGAACATTTCCATCGGTGTGCATGTAGAGCTTAAGGGCCGGGTTTATCCCTTTGAGTTTGGCTATCATCTTTTTGAGTCTTTCTTTGTCGAACTCTCTCCAGATCTCAGGGGACATTATCAGCCTATCCTGCATCCCGAGGTCACCGGTGATCTGTATCATATCTACTCCTGCCTCGACCAGCTTTTCGCAATAGGCGGTGGAGAACGAATATATCCTCTCGTACATCTCGTTAATCAGGTCGGCATTGACCAGGTAATCCATAAGGACATTGTGCATACCCCTTACCAGCCAGGCCGATTTGAAAGGCTGGGCCACGCCACCGGATACGATGTAGCCCTCCTCCTTGCAGTGCCTTATCTCCTCCGCCGACCCTTCAGGAACCTCTATCCATTCCTCCTGAGGGAATGGATAAACATCTAAATCCTCGACTTTCTCCACCTGTTGCAGCGGATACCAGACCGCATCTTCCAAATAATCAGAGCCCTGGTGAATCCGGACAACCCTGCCCTCGTCAGTTAGATAAAACTCTGGATTATTCCTGTATTGAGTTGGGATCAGAGAATTTATTTTCTTCCGGTACTCCCCAGGATAACGGATATTTAAGCCAATCCCCTTCCATTTGTCTATACCCAGAACTCTCTCCGCCTCCTCAGCCGAAGAAACGCCAAGGTATTTCACAAGTTGTTCCATAGTATCCTTATTGATCCAGATATATGTGACGCACCTATCCGGCTGTTTATGAGCGAAGGTGGTGAGGATTCGCCCCCTCGAGGTCATATTTAAATCCTCCTGTTCTATCCATTGTAGCGAAGAGCTTCGTCAAGCATAGTCAGATAATTTTCCACCGGTACATAACTGGGAATCGAGTTACCCGAGCCGATGGCGAATCGGCCCTCAGGAGCGCAGGCATCAATGAGGTTGTGCACATACTTTCGGAGCTCTTCAGGTTCAGCATGTGAGAGCACATGCATATCGACCCCTCCCAGGGTGGCGATGCGATCGCCGTATTGCCTGTGGAATTCCGACGCTGGGATGATCGCGTCTTCAAAGGAGTGCTTGCCGTCGATGTGGACATCCTGAATCAGGTCCTCCATAATGGCCGCGACATTCCCACAATTGTGCAGGAAATAAGGTATCCCCCGTTCGTGGGCCATCTGAGCAAAGCGACGGTGCCAGGGCAGGATGTATCTGCGGAGGGCGTCTGGACTGATCAGGGTGGCCGTGCGAAAGCCCATATCATCACCAGGAAACAGAGCAATGAGATTTCTCAACTCAAGAAGCCTCTCGTAATAGTCCTGCATCAGGGCCCCCAGCCGCTTGGAGATAGCTTGAACAAGATCGGGGGCATCGTAAAGGGCAAAGCAGAGGCCCTCGTAAGACATTATCCAGGTCAAATGCTCTAATATACCGCCTGCGTGGGAAGCCATAATTCCCATCCCCTCTGGCAGATGAGAATCCACATATTCATAGGCGAAGAAGTCGGCCTCTTCTACCTTGGGCCAGTTATATTTCTCAAAATCATCCCAGGTCCTTATGGCCCCACGGTGCTCATCGGCCCAGGCCCGGTCGCCTTCGGATTGCGGGGCTGTGTCTGGAGCAAGAAGATGCTGCTCCTGAAAGGGCAGGGACAGTTCAAGTCTAACGAAGTCGTATCCCATACGATACCAGAACTCAATGAAGTTATCCCAGTATGCGGCCTGGGATTCCCTGTCGCCAGGCTCGAGCCTGACCCACTGGCGGCCTAAGAGCTCTGTGGTGATAGGCTGCATTATCACTGGGTCAACAAGATACTCGATTAAAGGTGGTCTTTCAGGCTTTTCCTGGCCCAACAGGCAGCGTATGAATCTCTGGGCATCAGGATTTGGGCTGTCTAAGGGGACACAATAATCACTCATATCCGTTTATCTGCTCTAATGTTTTAAAAGCGCACCGACGTTGGATAAGATTTCCAGGCCGAAAAGGATGAAGATCACCCCGTAGATCACTCTGAGCATCTTGAGGCATCTTAGGAACTTAGATATCCTTCAGTAAAAATCTGACTTCTTACAAGTGTATCCAAATTGGTGTCTTAGCACCGATTTTGCTCAATATTCTCTTAATTCCTCGAACGTTTTCCACATAGCCAGGATGTTCTCTGGCGGAACATCGTCCTGAATGTTATGAACAGCGCCAAAGATAAAACCTCCTCCCGGAGCCAGGTGTTCTATCCTTTCCTTAACCTGCTTTTTAACCTCCTCTAGACTGCCCTTCGGTAGAGTTCCCTGAGTATCTATGCCTCCACCCCAAAAGGATATCTCTCTGCCGAATTCCTTTTTTACCTTCACAACATTCATGTCTTTAGCGGTTGTCTGGACCGGGTTTAATACATCCACTCCTATTTCTATGAAATCTGGAATCAAATCATGAATCGCGCCGTCAGAATGGAAGAAGACATAAAAGGGTTGGGGGAAAATTTCTTTTTGGGCTTTGAATAGCTCGTTGTGTCTGGGTTTTATAAATCTACGATACATCTCCGGAGAGATTAACGGACTCTCCTGACCGGCTACATCATCGCCCTCTCTTACGAATTGTATATAGCCTCCCAATTTCTCCGCGGCTATCTTATAGAATTCAATCTTTAGCTCAACGAATTTATCCATAAGTTTACAGGCAAGTTGAGGATTTATAGCTAAGTCGGAATAGAACTGCTCATATCCTCTTATTCGGCAGCCCATCTCGAAAATGCCCGCGCACAAACTCTCCAAGATGATTGCATATCCCTGCTGATAGAATTTTTGTGCTTCCTTTTCCAGGCCGCTCAGAAGATTAGGACTGGCAGCATCAGGCCAGGGGAAGTTATCAATATCCCTCTCAGTGATATCGCCTGATAAGGGACTCTCTGCCAGATCGAAATAAAACCCCCCATGCTTGGGCATTTTCCAGGTTATTCCCCACTCATCAGTAAATAGCTCGAAATCCTGGTACTCTTTTAGGGGAGGATTTTTTCTCACCAAATTGGGCATCAGTCCGCGAGTGTCAACTTCCAGTCTATTGAGGATATTTTCATCCATCAGTGCAAGCTGCTGAACAGTATCGAAAAGCTTGACCTCCTTTATTTCTTCCCCTAAATACCTTGCCAAATTTATGTAAGTTTTCTTGGTTATTCCTGTAACATTTGAGCTTCCCAGGTCTAAAGGAATTCTGTCCGGTTCTTTATGTTCTAAGGCTTTTAAAACTCGCTCTCTGGAGTTCATTTTCTTTTCATCCCTTATTTTGTGCCTCCGTATTATAGGTGACAAGAATCTTCAGATTCTTCGGTCGCTTCGCTCTCTCAGAATGACAACCGTAAAATGTGACATATTCTGTTTTACAGGACAGTAGTTGATGCAGATGGTTTCAGAGAAAACGGGCACAAAGCCCTACACTACGAAAGAAGGACGTAGTGTAACCCTTTGTGGGGTTGGATTTTAGTGAAATAGCACCAATGGTCACTAAAGCCAATGCCACAAATTATACAAGATTTCAAGGCCAAAGAGAATAAGAATTATACCACAAATCACCCTGAAACCCTTGAGAAGTCTGCCAGATCTAAATATCTTTTGGGGCAGAAGGCCAGCCAATGTCCCCAATATCATTACTGGAACAATAGTACCTATACCAAAACAGAGGGCATAGGTGATTCCGTAAAACACATTCGTTGCCGTGCAAGCGATATAGGGGAGAATAGCTACCAGAGGTGCGCAGGGCGAGATACCGATCAGGAAGCCTAAGATCAGCATACTCTCAGCGCCTTTATCTACCAACCGTTTTCTCAAAATCTCATAGGTCGGCACCTTAAATCCTTTGCCTAAAGCGATAAACACGCCTGTGACTATGACAAAAATTGCTACGGCTAAGTAGAGATAGCCCGACCTATGGGGAGGGAAGAGGCGATTTATAAAGGCAAAGGCCACCGTTGCCAGTGCTCCCAAGATGGCCAAGGAGAGGAGCCGGCCCAAGGAGAACATCACGCTTATTTCCAGACCCCCTCGCCAGCTCTTCTTTGTGGCCGCAATATAAGGCAAAAGCACAGGCCCCCAAAGGGCAAGACAGGGCCCCCAGCCCATGCCTACACCTGCGCCCAACAATTTCAATGCCTCAGTCCCTGCATTCACTCACGGATACCTCACTTTTCCTGACGGGCATCTATCTCCAACCTTTTACCCACGCCCACCCGGATGAAATTCTCTCCGTAGGCTTTCTCGAAGATAGTTCGGGCCAGATCACCAGAGCAGTGGCAAGGAGCCACCATCTCAACCCCCTCTTTCTTAACCCCATTTACAATGCCCTTTATCTGAAGAGGATTCATCCAGCAGAGGTGAAAACCACCCAAGACTAAGTAGACATCGTCTTTCAGGAGTTTCTTGGCCTCTTGAACCACATTTACAACGCCAGGATGCGCACAGCCCGTGATTACGACCAACCCCTTAGTTGTTTTGACCACTAAAGACTGCTCTTTTATCCAGGTGCCGAGTTCTCCGGTAGAGTAAGTATTCTCACATATCTTCACCGGGTCGTGGACTTCCACCAGGTCAGCCCCTGAGTCCCTCACTATGTTCTTGATACTTTTGGGAAGAGCTTTGGGGAGATAAACAGTGAGGTGATGGTTTTGCTCTAAGAAGCCGGCCAGTCCACCCAGATGGTCGTAATGGATGTGGGAGATGACAATCACCTCTACATCCTGAGAGTCAAGTTCCAGCTTACGCATATTGGAGAGAAGCATTTCACTGCTGCCGCCGGTGTCAAACAGGATAGTCTTCTCCAGTCCCTCCACCAGACAAGAGAAGCCCCAGGCAGTTTCCAGACGTTCGTCGTATTCGTTGTTATCGTAAATGATGGTGAGCGTCATCTTTTCAGCCGGCCTCAGAGGCGTAAGGGAGGGACTCCTTTGCTCGCCAGTTGTCTCTAATTCAACCCTAGTTGGGACAGCCTCCTTCTCTGTCGAAGTACATCCGATGGCCGAAAAGCAGGTCAAAATAGACAGCATCGCTATGGCCAGCCGAACTGAGCAGCGATGAGCCATACAAATCACCTCCTTATGCAGATACTGCCGAGATTTTAAACCTAAATCGGATACCCCCTCATCTTTTTCCAGGCATCAATCATAGTCATTACATTATCCCAGGTATGTTCTGAGGTATCCCTGACATTGTCCACTGGGGAGAGTATTAATCCCCCTCCAGGCCCTAATACATTGATAGCCCTGTAAACTGCCTGCTCTACATCCCCTTTGTTGCCGTTTTCGATGGTAAGAAATCCATTAACTCCACCCCAGAGACAGATTTTCCCACCTAACTTCTGCTTAAGTAGTCCGAGATCAGTTCCTTTGCCTTGCAAAGGGTCTACACCTATGAGCACATCTATGCCTAACTTAAGGAAATCGTCCAACAGAGGCATCACCCCGGAGGTCATAATATACCCAAACTTGGCCCCAGCCCGGTGGGTCAATTCTATTTCCTTCTCAAGTACGGGTACCATAAACTTACGGTAAAGGGAAGGCGACCAGAGATCGGTGCCTTCGTACCACGCCCGTTTGATCAGCAAATCCACGCCCTCATCCAAATAGATCTCCATCCGTTTAAGATTCCACTCAGAGATAATTCGTACCAGTTCTTCTATAACTTCTGGCTGATCCACAGCCAGCAGGACGGCCTCTTTCATCCCACAAAGCCACATTACTGCGTCCATACCCATACAGCCGGGATCCATTCCGGTTTGCCAGCCGGCAGATACCAGTAACCCCTTGTTGGAGGCAAATTCCTTCAGCTTAGCCGATTTCTGGCGAAACTCCTTGATATCCTCAGATGTGGGTTCAGCAAACAGGAATCTGACACTCTCTAAATCCTCTTTGCCGGTTACCAGGAATTTCTCCGAACGGGGGATCAGAAAATCGTCGAACAGGGGCACATTGTCGCCGTAAGGCCAGTCTTCGGTTTTTCTCACCACTGCGGTGAGCGTACCGGAGGGAGTATTGTATTGTTTGTGAAGCAGGGGATATCCGTGCCCCACAGGCTTCTCTTTCCATTCCTTCACTTCCACCTCGGGGTGGAGACGGATAGGAAACTCAGGGAGTTCCACCTTAGCATCCAGTCCTAATTCCAACTGACGCTCCACGAGTTCCAACCGATCTTTACATCTTTCTCTGAAAGCTGTGAAAATCATAAAACTGCAAGGCACATAGTCACTTTCCTGGCTCTCCAGCGCCGCTAACATCCTTTCCCGGGAGGTAAAGCTTTGCCTCATATTCACTCCTTCCCAAATTCAGAAAACCATGGAGACACCGAGGGAAAATACTTTTGTATACCCGGATTTTCCTTTATGCCTTCTGCGTGTCTCCCTGGTTAGTTGAAAGATGACTTCTAAGTGCCCAAAGCTCGATCTACTTCTTTTAACTGTTCAATGATAGGAATATTCTGAGGGCACTTGCTCTCGCACTCACCGCATTCCACGCAGGCAGCCGCCCATGCCGGCTGGATCTCTCCCTGGGGATTCTTCCTTTGGCCCAGTTGAGCATATCTCTGCTGTGCATATTCGGTCAAGCCATAGATGCGGTGATAGTTCATCAGCCGGAAGTTTTCCGGGATGTCCACACCATTGGGGCAGGGCATGCAGTAGCCACAGCCAGTACAATAGAGTTCGGCTAAGCGTTCGTTTTCGTCAAGTGCTGCCTTGATCTGGGCCAATTCTCTTTCGCTCAGGGGCTCCTCACGAGAGGTGGTAGCCACGTTTTCCTCCACTTGTCTTGATTCGCTCATTCCTGACAGTGCCACATTAACATTAGGATTAGATAGCACAAAACGCAGGGCGATCTCCGGGGTACTTTTGACGCCCCCAGGGACCATTTGCTGTATCTCCGGTGAGGACATCCCCAGGCGTCCGCCTCCCACCGGCCCCATAATCGCCACCCCCATACCCTTGTTATGGGCATAGGCGATGACCTCCTCATTGCTCCGGTCGAGCAGGTTGTATTGAACCAGCAGCCCGGAGAACTCCCCGGTGTCAATCAATTTCTTGGTATTCTCCGGTTTGTCATGGCAGGAAAAACAGAGGTAATGGATTAGCCCCTGATCAAGTGCTCGATGCGCTGCCTCCAGTGCCCCGCCTGGGACAGCAACCCACTTCTGGAAGCGATCCCAGGCCAAGTTGTGAAAGTGCATGAAATCTATCCACTCAGAATCCAGACGTTCAAGGCAAGTCTCCAACATCCTCCACCAGGCATCCGCCTCGCCCTGCTCCTCCTTATCCACAGGGGCTTTGGTGGCCAAATAGAGCTTCTTTCGATCATAACTCTTAATTGCTTTAGCCACTGCTATTTCGCTGGTGCCATTTAAATAACCCCAGGCGCTGTCAATGTAGTTGATTCCCAGATCAAGGCCCCGGCGGAGCAGTGGGACCGATTTCTCGTAGTCACAGGTGCCATCTTCCTTGGAAGGCAGACGCATAGCCCCAAAACCCAAGGTCGAAACCCTGATCCCTGTATTTCCATACGGTCGATACTGCATACTTAGTGCCTCCTAAATGTTCACTGCGAAGTGGGGTCAGTAAGCCCCGTATTCTTTCACCAGCTCGATTACCCGGCAGTACTGTTGAAAGCTCACATTGTTGGGCACCGAATGGTCAGAGTGGTAAATGTAGCCGCCGCCCTCTTTAGCAACGGGAATTTTGGTGCTGATCTCTTTTTCGATCACTCGAGGGTCAGGGTCGGCCATAGCCCGAACATCGATGCCGCCCATAAAGGCCAGACGGCCACCATACTCTCTCTTTAGCTCAGGCAAGTCCATACCCGCCTTAACCTCTAAGGGCTGCAGACAATCTAGGCCTACTTCTATTAAATCCGGAATGATCTCCTTCACCCGCCCGCAGGAATGAAGCAAAACCGGCATCCCATTTTCGTGGCAGAAAGAGAAGACCATCTCGTCCGCCTGTTTGTGTGTCTGGCGATAAGTCTGAGGGGAAAACAGCAGACCATTTCGATAACCCATATCATTGTAGAAGAATGCTCCATCGCATTTTAGGCCCTTATCTATCAACATCTTAATCATTTCCACATGGAGCTTGGCACGGGTCATTACCATATCTTCAACCCAGTCGGGATCGGTAACCATAGCTATCAACAATTCCTCAGATCTCATATAAGCTTGCAGGGTGTCGTAACCCCAGCCGCCGCTGACCGTGATGAATCTACCCTCACTTCTGGCCCGGTGATAGGTATTGAAGGCAGTCACCCAGTCCACTCGGGTATAATCGGGATAAAGTCTGGGTTTTATCTTCTCCTCCCAATCCCTCTTGGTTTTGATGGGCCGATCGACTATCTGTGGAGTAGAGGAGTAATCCCGGAAGTTCCTGTCTATGCCGCCTGTGGAACCTTGGACGAGGATAAATTTCTCGTTCTTCTCCAGTATTTTTACCGGGAAACGGGGACCGGTGTCGAAGCCGATGCCCACTATCTCGAAGCCGAAGTACTCATCGGTAGGGATGTCCTCCGGCAGCCCTTCTTTTCTCCATCTGTTGACCGTGGAACTCCAGGGACTGTCGTGAATAGCCACCCGGTCTGCCTCTTTATGGTTTAAAGCTAAAAGAATTCTCTCTCGAGAAGTCATTTTTATTGCCTCCTTGCGTTAAGCCGTAGGCTATTCTTTTAATGCAGGGTGCGATATTCCTTAAATGCCTCGAACAGTGCAACCAGATTTTCAACTGGGGTGCCGGTTTGGATATTGTGGATAGTATTGAAGACAAACCCTCCTCCCTTTCCAAATATCTGAATGCGCTCCTTGACCTGGTCTTTCACCTCTTCAGATTTGCCAAACGGAAGGGTTCTCTGGGTGTCGATCCCACCGCCCCAGAAGATCAAACGCTCACCGTATTTCTCTTTCAGAAATTTAGGGTCCATCCCCGCAGCCGAGCACTGAACCGGATTGAGGATGTCTACCCCAGCGTCGACGAAATCATCCAAGAAGGCCACTACCGAGCCGCAGCTATGAAAGAAGGTCTTCCAGCGGGTGTGGGTGTGGACCCACTGGTTAATCCTCTGGTGAAATGGTTTGTACATCTCTCGATAAAGGTTGGGAGAGATGAAAGGGCCGTTTTGAGCACCAAAATCCGTGCCGCTGATGAAAATGGCTTCTATCTTATCGCCCACTGCCTGTCGGTAAAGTTCAAGGTTTTTTAAAATCTGTTCGGTCTGAAGCTCAAAGATACCCTTGATGTACTCAGGATAGAGTAGATGTGCCGTGTACCACTGCTCCGGGGCGCGGATGCCTTTAGGATTTTTAACCCAAGGGCCGGGCACAAGGGCGATATCGCCCAAGCCACCCTGACCGAAATTACCGATGATCGCCCGGGAGGTATTGTGGTAAAGATGATCGGCCTGTCGTTCCAGGTGGGTCAGGTCTTCGTCGGTGAACTGGGGGTACATCCCCTCAATCCACTCCTCCGGATCGAGTTGGCTCTCGTCTATGGACTCTTGGCGGACAATGGTGTCGAAATAGAATCCTCCTTTAGGCATCCGGGCAGATGGTTGGGCGCTGTTATCGCCGCCAGGGTAGACGAGGGTGTCGCCCCGTTCGTTCACGGTAGTAGTGAAACCCTCTCCGATCAGCACCTCCGTCCCATCTCCTGTACGCCACGGTTTCCAGCGGTAATTGGGGTATCCGAACATCGTGTTTCGCATCTCAATTCCTACTATGTCTATCTCGAGGGCGTCCAGTACATCCTCTTCGACTTGACCTAAAACTTGGTAAGGTTCTTGCACTTTAACCAACCTATCTTCGAGCCCCAGCGCTTTTCGAAGTTTGCTCAAAGCAGAGGCACAGATACCTGTGACCGGGGTGGAGCCTAAATCCAGCGGCACCCTGTCCGGCAGTTCATGGTTTAGCGTCTTCTTGACGCGCTCCCGAGAAGTCATCATCTCCTCCTCTCGATAGTCAGATGCTCATCGCAGAAAACGGGGCAGGCAAAGACACGAAGGTTGATAACACGACTTGGTTCGTACCGCTCTGGTATGAGGTGTGAAGGAATCCTTTCCTTCACAGTGCCGACGGGAAAGGATTCCCGTCGGCCTCGATACAATTAGTGTAATTCGTGTAATTCGTGGTTACTCTTTGGTTGCGGCTTTGCTGCGCTGCGCTCTCCGCGGCAAACAAATACGCTCAGGGAATACGAATAGGATACCTTCCCAAGCGCTCCCTTGCCTCTTTCATCTTCAGGACGTTCTCCCGACTGGCCCCGACGGCTATGGAATGACTGGCCCCGTAAATAAACCCTCCCCCAGGGGCGGCCCACTTTATGCCATAACGGGCATCCGCTTCCACATCTTCCGGTGTGCCTCCGATGAGGTTCTCGTTGCTGACGCCTCCCCAAAGGGTTACCCTATCCCCGTAGCGTTCCTTAAGCAGCTTGATATCCATGCCGGCCGTGGGCTGGATGGATTCGTACGCATCGCATCCCGCCTGGATGAAGTAGTCGAAGATCTCTAAGGTTCTCCCGCAACTATGCTTCAACAATTTCATGCCAAGCCGATGCGCTTCATCACAGTAAGCCTTGAGCCAAGGGAATACGTGTTCTACGAATATCTTAGGATGAGCCAGAAGGGCGGTACTGCTGCCATAATCCGCACAGGGAATGACGCCGTCTATCCCCTCCTCGGCATAGTACTTCAACATACCAATGACCTGTCTGCCAGCCAGCTCCGACAGCTTGGCGTGCATTTCGGGATGAAGAGCGAGGTTCAGGTAGCGCTCTTCGTCGGTCTGGCCAAAAGTCGGGAACCCGATATCGCCGACCAAGCAGGCAATAAAATGAGTACCTTTCATCTCCCTAACTACATGTCTTACGAACTCCCAGTGAGCATCTTCTGGTTTTTTAACCCCTTCCCTGACAATCTCATCTATCTCTGCTTCCAAACTTTCCAGAGTGGGAGGGGTATAGGCTCTCGGATTCATCTGGTAAGGCATAAGGTCGTGGGTCACTGAGGAGATGCGATAGAGGCTGCCACCTTCATCCTCGTACGTATCCTCATCGAGTTGCCTCATAGCTTTACTACCATTCCCTAACAGTTGCACGGTAACGATGTCAAGTCCTAAGGCTTTCGCCAGATCAATAGTGTCTCGCTTGTAAGACGCCACGATTGCCTCATCTTGGCCCTCCCACCAGGCCCTGGTTTCCCTCATCTTGGCGTGGACAAAAGTGAACCTGCCCAGAATATCCTCGTAGACATTGTAGTCTATCCAATGTTCACCCCAGGGGATAATGTCCGGTTCTTGATGGTTCAAGGTCTTAAACACTCGTTCTCTTGGTAACATTTCCATTCCCTTTCTAAGGTTGCTCCTCATTGTTTGTATTCTAATACATCCGTTCTTAGATTGCAACACATTTTTTTAGCAGGTTCTCTTTTCTTAACCGATTAGATTACAGAATCATATCAACTCCGGGTTTCACTACAGATCGGTCCCCCAAAGGAATTTTGACAGAGCCGAGGCCTGGGAGAAGTCCGGAACGATCACATCAGCGCCGGCCTTTATGAGCCGGGTGCGTTTCTCCATATTGAGGCCAAAACGCCGCACCTCATCGGAAGCGACTCCAACGGCTATGCCTCCTTGTTTTCTGGTCTCGCGCAGTTCCACCGGCCCGTCACCGAAGCAACAAAGCTGCGGCCCCTTCAGATGGTTTTCTCTCAAAATGCGCTCCACCACCATTTTCTTGGAACAGGTATCTATATCCCCTGTGGCCCCGTAGATTCTACCTTCAAAGAGTCGGGCATAGCCCAGGACCTCAGCCTCGCGAACCACGTCCTCCTGGTCTGTGCCGCTGGCGATGTAGAGCTTGACGCCACGTCTGTAGAGTGCTTCGAGGAATCGGACGCCCCCCTTGATGGTGAAATCCTCCACGTCAAGCTCCCCAGCCCGGAGCTTTCGGATACGCTTCCGCACCATCTCCATAAGCGCCTCGTTGTAGATTTTTTTGTAGCCGAATCTATCGAGTATCTTCTCCGGGGGCACACAGCCAAATTCTTCGACCATCTCCACCAAATGCTGCATTTGCACAATGGTCTGAATGCCGGTTGATTTATCAATATATTCTCTTACCCTGCTTACCACTCTGTGGTATAGCCCTTCATCTGCGCTGAGATAGCGATCTCCCAAAATTGCCCGGACCATCGCCGGCTCCATGATCTCTTCCCAGCCCTGGCGCAGGGCGGATATGGTGCCATCGTGATCGAAAATAACGTGCTCTATACGGCCCGTTTGGAGACCTTCGTTGATGATTTCGATCTCCGTGCCTTCGACAAAAATGGCGCGACGTGGATCTTCAGACAGTTCGGGGTTATAGACGTAATCGGGACTACTCCCGATCTCAAGTATCTCTCCGGGAGAGGCTGTGCCGCACTGGAACAGCTTCTGCACCGTCACCGCTGAGGCAAAATTGGCCACCTCAGCCGCCTCACCGACCGTCGCACCACCGGCCAGAGCCGCGGCCACCGCACTTACCCCCGTGTCTCCTGCACCTACCGGGTCAATCCGCTTCAATATCTGGATCCCCGGCACGTCCACATCCTGCCGACCGTCATACACCACCATCCCTCTGGACTCGCGGGTAATAAAGACCGCCTCTGCAGCCGTTTTGTCTTTTATCTTTCGGGCATACTGCATAAGTTCTTCAAGGGGAATGATCCCTCCCGAAGGTTTCTCCACACCGGCTAATCGAGCCGCTTCCCACTGGTTGACTTTAAGATACGCCTTCCTGAACTCCCCACTTTTTTGCCGGCTATCCACCACAAAACACCTGTCCGGGTGCTGGGAGACAATCCGATTGATCCCTTTGGCTAAGTTGCCACCATAGATACCATTAGGCAACTGCTGGTTGATGATCACCGACTGAACGGAATCCAAGGTTTTCTCAAGCTGTTGGATCAATCTTTGCTCGGTATCCGGCTCGATCTGATTGAACATCCCAAAATCAATCCGCTGTTGTTCCTCATCTCGATGGTAAGGCTTCCCATATACGGGGGTGTCCCAGTGCTCTTCCTGAACCAATAAGCCTCCTACATCCACTCCAATTTGGGCAAGCAGATGAACAAGTTCCCGGCCAAAGAGGTCGTCTCCTACCACTCCGATGGCGAAAACGGATTTCACCCCCAGATCCACCAGATTATGCACCACATTGGACGCACCTCCCAGGCTGTACCGCTGCTCTTTGACCGGCTGCGTGAGTTTGCCCGTTTCCAGAGACGCCTCAGCCGCACTGGGTTCCAACATCCAGTAGGCGTCGAGACAAAAATCGCCGACAACCGCCACGCGGGTGATGGATACTCTATCGAGAATTTCCTCCAAACGCTTCCGATTCATTTAATCTCCTCAAGCTAACAGAGTCCAGATACTATGCACCTATACAAATACGGTATCGTCCGCTTCTGATTGCCCTGAATATACATCCCCTCGCCGCCAAAGGAGCGGGGAATCCTGGTCACCACGCTTTTCTGATCGCGATAGTAATATCCTATAGCTGCTTCGTCCGCCATATGCTGAGGGTCATACGGCCTGAGGTCAAAATCCGCCGTGAACATCCCGTAGGGAACATAACCCGTGTTGGAGGCCATGGAAACCGCCTTTAGTAGGACTTCCGGGCCGGTCACCGCACAGCCGACATTAAGCACGACGCCACTGCCCTGAGCACATTTCGTCACCTCGTGGACAAAGATCAGGAAATCCCGGCCGCTGCAGCCGCCCTTGGCCTCAGCCGAAAAGCCGGGATGCTGTTCGGTCACATCTGTGCCGATGGAGGCATGGACCGTAAACGGAATCCCTTTGCGGTAGGCACAGGCCAGAAGACTCTTATCGGGATGGGCGAACTTCTGAGGAGAATCCGGCCGGCTCACCTTTGATAGCACTTTCGCGAAAAACTCAGGCTCGCATATCATACGTCCCAGTGCTTCGCCGTATCCCAACTTCAACGCATTGCCCAATTTCAGGGCTTCGTTGATATAACAGAATTCGTAAGCCATGCCGAACTTGCCTTCAGGAAGGGCATTGGGCACATCCTCGCTGGTTTGGCCAATCAGAGCCAGCTCAAAATCGTGGATAGCCCCGGCGCCGTTGGTAGCCACAAGCGTGATGATCCCTCTTTCGATCAAATCCATAACAAGCAGACTCAGACCGTTCTTTATCAGGTGGGCTCCGGTAAACAACATGACGGGCTGCTTTTGTTTGCGGGCAGATAGGATACGAGCGGCCACCTCCTCGATCAGCCTGGCCGATTTTTCCCCGATCTCAGGCGGTTTTTTAAGTACCTGTTCCGGCAGAATCAGGTCAGCTACACTGACTTTATTTCGTCGGCTTTTCAACGGATAGGTCTTTATCTCAGCTAAGTCAAAAATCGAGAATTTGCCCTTGTATTCCATCGCTGCCTCTCGACAATTGAATGTCCCCTAATTTTTAGCGCTCCAAAGAACATCAATCCTTATAGAACAGTCTATTCTCTCCAGGCTAATATGAACGTCTTTATTTCAAAAGGAGTTAACTTTACTTCAAAGCTATTCCCCGCGACGGTTAGCTCAGCCATGGGTTCTTCCGGGCAGTTGCTCTCAAAGCACCTGTCTATCTTTGAGCTCGACATTATCCTACACCGGGTCTCTTTTCCTTCGGATTCGTAGACTCTAAGCACAATTTTCTCACCGCTCATCTTCAAGGATGAGCAGATCACGTTGCAAGGAGCCCATTCAAAGAAAGTGGATATGCGTTTGTCCCTTTCAATATGAGCACTCTCAGTGTCTTCAATATGGTAATACAAAGGCAGATTAAGCTGTTGACCTTCCCAGGCAAAATGCAAATCCCCTTCTTCGCTTTTCCGGTAAGGGATGATCGCATAGGAGAAACTGTGAGGAGTGCCTTCTTCAAAGGCCGCTTCGGAAGGCCCTTTATTTTCCATGGCTACCGACCTCATCAGCGAGAGCATGACGATCCCATCGGTGACATTGTTCCCCGGTAAACCCTTATTCAGAAGGCAGACACCCTTCTCTTCGTTCGAATAACTGATCCAGTTCAAGGCGGGGAACTCTCCTTCCAGACGGGTGATCTTGCCGAACGGAATCTCGTGTTGAATCGTGCCATCCTTGATCGTGGTGGGAAAAGCAGCCCTTATCCGGTAATGCTTCCCTTTTTCAGGCACGATCTCTGTCTGGAAATCTATCCGGCGCAGGTTCCGATACATGGTGATATATTGGACGAAAGCCACCTTCATAGCCCAAAACACAAGCTCTCCCTGAACTCTTATCCGATAACGAACAGGGCCGTTTTCAATAATCTCCACCTTCGAAGTGCCATCTTTTGAATGCTGAACGATACCGATGACTCTGCGACCATTCTTCGATTGCAAAGGCCCCTCCGGCAAAGGATCATCAATCTTATCCTGCTGAGACCCGAATGGGCCTCCATCCGACAGAGGTCCCTCGTAATATTGCCAGAGGTCTCCGTGATCGGTTTGCAAGCAGAGGTCATTGAACCAGGGACGGGATGGATCCAC
>DAOVPH010000074.1 GCA_030629295.1 Candidatus Latescibacterota bacterium
CGCCCGTCATCCCCCGATCGAAATCGACAACGCCGATGTTCTTGTGATAGATGCAATATACTCGGCCGGTGTGCGGGACGACCACGAGCGACGACCAGGAGGCGATGTTCTCGGTGCCCGGCTCGGGTCCGTCGATCACACTCGGTTCGGTCCAGGTCCGTCCCCGGTCGTGGCTGCGCGCCAGGACCACTCGCTGGTTGGGCCCGTGCAGGTCGTCCGCCTGCGTCCAAGTGGCGAGAAATACTCCCTCCCGTGTAGGCGTGACAATCACGGACACATTGTGCCGGTCCACAGGAGCCACGCACGGCTCTTCCCTGCGAGGCACATAAACAACGAAATCGGGTTCGGTGCGTCTGGCTTCCTCTTGGAGATTCACGGTATTCCTCATGTCCATTTGCAAACCTTTCTTCGCAGTACTAAGATGAACTCGCTGCCCCCTTCGGATTCAGCTTGAATCCAGAGACAATACGTGAAGGGCTGGTCGTGCTTCGGCTTCCACCGACTTCCCCTCATTCAGAATGCATGTCGCATAACACCGGAAATCACCCGCTTTTTCCCAGAGCGAAGCGGCGGGAAAAAGTCGGGTGCATTGATTTGTTAGATGAATCGTTCTTTATGTTAGCTGTTTAGGATATTAGCTGTTTAGGCTTTTCTATAAGTGATAATCTCCTGCTGCTTCGGGTTGGTATAAAATTTCTTCGACTTTTAATTTTCTTAATCCTGCTGGAACTTTCCATTCAATAATATCTCCAACCCTATATCCGATTAATGCAGTTCCAATTGGAGCTAAGATCGATATTTTATTCTTACTAATATCTGCGATACCGGGAAAAACCAAGGTATACGTCATTTCTTCTCCTGAATCCAAATCTTTGAGGCGAACCATAGAATTCATAGTAATTACATCTTTTGGTATATCTTTTGGTTCAACTATTTTGCCTCGATTCAACTCTTTTTCTAATTCCTCCAAATAATTTTTATCAGGATTATTAAAATTAGTGCTATCTTCGATTAGTCTTGTCAATCTTTTTCTATCAAAAGCGTTAATATAGATTGTTCTTTTTTTCATTTTTCTACCCCTGATTGTAATATCTAAATCATTTTTACGTCTAACGCTAGAACTCACCCGCCAAAAAGCGCCAGCTTTTTGGTCGGGTGCAGTGATTTGTTATGCTAACTTTTCATTTTTTCAATAATATGCTTCGCAAGACTCTCTTTAATTTCTCTATGTCTTGCGATAGGCTGGCAAGCTTTTGTGATAGGATTTTGATACCAATCATGTCTACTTCCATGTCTGATAAAAACGCATCCCATCTTTTCAATCTGTTTTATCAAATCTCTTCGCTTCATGCTATCTCAAGCTCCGCAACATGATGAACACAAGGGATACGACCGCTGGTAAGTTCTTTATAAATATCGCGTAGATTTAGTTTCAATTCCTCCAGTGTTTCCCCTTGGGTCATATAGTCTGGAAACTCTTCAAGATAGCCCACATACATATCATCCTCTTTATAATAAACGAATTTTTGTCTCTCCATTGCCTACCTCCTCATATATTATGTTTCAAAGCATAACATTATATTATGCTGCTCAAATTGTGGGTTTCTCTATTCCTAATATTAGGAATAAGTTTCCATATCCAGGAACTTCTGAGCAAACTTCCTAATATTAGGAACAAAAAAATGGTCAGTATTAGGAAGTTTGGAGGGAGGAGCCCTCTTCTGCAAGTTCCTAATAATAGGCATTCTCAATCTCATGCTTTAACTATCCTGCTCCTCAGCCCCAGTGCAATAACCTCTCTGTAAGGCAGTTCCCAATGCCTCTTTTCCCTGTTCCATCTCCCTCTCGCTGCCTTGACCACTCTCCGCAAGTATGTTTCGTTATAATCGATCCGAACTTGCACCAGCTTATTACCGGGTATTCTTTGTGAATTAGCCTCGCAAGGTCCCTCATTTATAACTATTTCAACAGTTCTAGTCTTTCGCCCTCGCTGTGAATCATATCGATGCGAACACAAACTAAGTTGTCTCCATACTCTTCAAGCAGCTTCTTTGTGCCAGGCTGCCCGGGGATCAATTCTTTCAGCGTTCTCATCTGTTTGCTTTCTTTTTGGCTGAAGAATTTTGGCCAGCAGGAGACATCACCGCTCCCTACGGATAATCATAGTAAATCGAATCTCGATAGGAGAATGCATCTTTATTTTCTACAAATATAATAAACAAGAACAAACCCGTCAAGGGAAAACTAAAGAGGGTAGAAGATTTGCTATACTGAATGCCAGTTGAGCCGACGGCAAAAGTCTGGAATACCGGAGTCAGTATCTCGTTGTTCTACCCTTGGTCACAGATAACCCTTGACAGCAAGCTAATAATCCAACATATTTACCTTTAACACTCATATTCCCCAAATACTGGCATATAATTTGCTTCCTTTCAGAGGTGAAACATGAAGCCCTATCAGGGAAAGATCAGAAATAAGCTGCTAATAACATTTGTCTCCTTTGTAATTGTGGCGGTTGGAGGCAGTGGCTGGTTTCTCTACTATTCCACCCGCAGAGCCTTAGAGAACCAATTGGGCAGTGAACTCGCTGCCATCGCTCAGATAGCGGCAAATCAGATCAGCGGCGAGCTGCTTCTCTCCCTTTCCCCGGGCGACGAACAGAGCCGAACCTACGCCAATCTTCAGCGCAGATTAAACAGCATCAGAAACTCCACCGGGGCAAGAAGGCTTTACATCTTCGATCTCCAGAACCACAGCCTGCTGGACACCGATCCCGAAGTGGCCATCGGCAGAGAATACCCCCAGCTTCGGTTCAATACCAGCGAACTTAAGAGAGTGTGGCAAGGAGAGCCTTCCTACTCCACTCTTTTCAAAGGAACCGATGGGTGCTTCTATCAATCAGGCTTTGCCCCTATTGGATTCGAGGGCAGGACTGTGGCCGCAGTGGGGATGAACCTCAGCGCCGGGTTTGTCCAGAACCTCCAGAGCTACCGGCGGAACATCTTCGGGTTCGGACTGCTCAGCATCCTTCTCTCAGTCGCTATTGGGTTTATTTTGGCTAAGACCATCACCAATCCGGTCAACCGCTTAGTAAAATCTGCCACCCAGATCGGCCAGGGGGATCTGAATAAACCAGTGGTGGTTGAATCCAGAGACGAGCTGGGCTATCTGGGCCAGGCTATGGATAAGATGAGAAAAAGCATTGTGGACAGGGACCGGCAACTGAAGACTATGTTGGCGGGAATAGCTCACGAGATAAGAAATCCATTGGGAGGCATCGAGCTGTTTGCCGGTCTGGCAGCCGAAGAGTTAGGAGAGAACAGCAGCGGCAAAGAACACATAAACAAGATCAGCAGGGAAGTGAGGAATTTAAACCGTATTATTGATGAGTTCTTGGCCTTTGCCCGTCCGTTGAATCCCCAGAAAAGGTCCGCTCTGTTGACGGATTTGATAGACGAAGCGTGTTGCCTGGTATCCTCGGAACTCGAGGCAAAAGGCATCGTCTTCAAAAAAGAGCTTTCCGAGAACCAGATATATATTTATGCCGATCCGGAACAGATCAAAAGAGCGCTGTTGAACCTGTTCAAAAATTCCATCCAGGCGATGGAACAGAACGGAAGTCTTATAGTGAGGGGCACAAGAAAGGGAAGACGGGTGAGCATAGAGGTCCAGGACACAGGACCAGGTGTGCCTCAGGGGGATTTGGGAAAAATATTCGATCCCTTCTTTACCACCAAGGAACAGGGAGTAGGACTGGGTCTCTCTGTGGTTAGGAAGGTCGTGGAGGAGAACGGAGGCGAGATCTTCGTGGCTGCAAAACAGAATCAGGGGACTACCTTCACTATTTCGCTGCCCGGATCAGAATCCCAGGCAGGATAAAGGATGAGCTAATAGCTCACCACGGATAACCACGGACTATCACAGAAAAAGATTAGAAATGGGCGAGGAATTCGTTGATAAAGGACATCCGGGTAATTCCGTGAGATTCCGTGGTGAATTGTTACAGGATGAGCACTATGAGTAAAATTGTGGTAATCGAAGATAATGAGACGATGCGAGAGGGAATCACCCAGACCCTGATCAGAATGGGGCATCGGGTGGTCGCTTTCTCTGTGGGAGGACCAGGGGTAGAAGAATGCCGGGGAGGGTCGGTTGACTTGGTTATCACCGATTACAAAATGCATCCTCTGGATGGAATGCAGGTGCTGGAAGATATCAAGCAGATAGATAAGGAGATAGATGTAATCTTGATCACCGCCTACGGGACCATAGAGCTGGCGGTGGAGGCTATGAAGAGGGGAGCAGCGGATTTCCTCACCAAGCCCTTCTCTCCCGAGGAACTTAAGATCAGAGTAAATAAAGTACTGGGATTCAGAGAGGTCAGACAGAAGAGTCAGAGGCTAAACGAAGAGAACCGGTATCTGCGCCAGCAGATCGAAATCCAGTACAACTTTGGAGAGATTGTAGGGGAGTCTGCCCCAATGGTAGAGGTGTTCGAGAAGATCAAAAAGGTGGCGCCTGCGGACTCCTCGGTGTTGATCTATGGTGAAAGCGGCACGGGCAAGGAGCTGGTGGCCAGGGCAATCCACTCTCAAAGCCGAAGAAAGGACGGGCCGTTTGTGAAGGTAAACTGTGGTGCCCTGGCAGAAGGGGTGCTGGAGAGTGAGCTCTTCGGCCATGAAAAAGGGGCCTTCACCGGCGCAATCAGAAAGAAAAAGGGAAAATTTGAACTGGCTCACCAGGGCTCGATATTCTTAGACGAGATCGGGGACATTCCCCTGGCCACACAGGCAAAGCTGCTAAGGGTCCTCCAAGAGAGGGAGCTGGACAGAGTTGGCGGAGAACAGCCGGTCAAGGTGGACGTGCGGATAATAGCTGCCTCTAACCAGGATCTCCCCCGAATGGTGGAAGAAGGGAAATTCCGGGAAGACCTCTTCTACCGGTTGCATGTCATCCCCATTAAGCTCCCTCCGCTGCGAGAAAGAAAAGGAGATATCCCCGACCTGGTCGGTCATTTCTTAGAGAAAAAATGCGCCCAGTTTAGCAGAAAGGCCCTAAACATCGCCCCTAAGGCGATGGAGGTTCTGGTAGATTATTATTGGCCGGGCAATATCAGGGAGTTAGAGAATGTCATAGAAAGGGCGATTGTGCTCTGTGATGGGGATCAAATCGGGGTGAATGACCTTCCCTTGCTGGTCCAAGACGGAGATTCAGCAGGCATCTTGAAACTCCCCGAAGGTGACTTGCCTTTGACAGAGACGCTACAGGACCTTGAAAAACAGTTGATAGAAAGGGCCTTTGAAAAAGCCAAGGGGGTCAAAACCAAAGCCGCCCAATTATTGGGGATCAAGACCAGCGCCCTATATTACAAACTGGAAAAATATGGGATGCTCTGACTTAACTCTGTTCCATTTTGATGTCATTGCGAAGAGCGTAAGCGACGAAGCAATCCCCACTGGCGATCCAGGAAGAGTCAGCGCACTTCGATTGCTTCGCTGCGCTCGCAATGACAGGAACAGTCTGAACGGTTACACTCTAATGTGACTATGCTAAGCTATGGAGGTGAAACCAAATGAGAAGACAGTTATTAAGGTATGTCGGACTGTTCTGTGTTATTGTGCTATTTGCTGGCGCCTTGTGGGGAGAGAACAACCAGATAGTTTCTCTCTGGGGAGAGATCGAAAGGCTGGAGAAAAAGCACGAGCGCCTTGAGTTTGAGAAAGAAAAACTCGTCAGTGAGAGCAATGAGTTGGCCGATAGGATAGAGAAGCTCAAGAAGGAGGCCGAGAAGGGCATCGGGGTCATCGGTGAATACAAGCTGAAAAAAGAGCTGAGAAGATCTCAGGAACTGGCACAGAGGCTCGAGGCCCTGGAGGCCGAAATCGAAGCCGCCCAAATTGCCAGCGCTGAAAAAAAGAAAGGACTGAACAGCCTGTATCAGGCAGAGATCTCCCTTCTCCTCCAGAAATTAAATAAGAGCTCCCCAGAGGAGACAAAACTCCTGTTAGAGAGAGTAGGGGAATTGAGGGCTGCAAAAGAGAGCTTAGAACTCACCGAAGAGCGGGTGAAGATGGAAGATCTCAAGGTTGAAGAGATCGACATTGAACAAGAGGATGACCCTGAGAAGCTACGGGAAAAGGCGGACCTGGTCAGTGATTTCGTGGATAAGCTTCAGGGCAGACTGTGTTTGATAGATCAAAAGATAAAAGGGCTGAAGAGGGAAAAGAAAAATGAGGAGAAGATCAGGGAGTTCGTCCGGGAACTGTCGCTCTTCGACGAGGATGCATTGACGACCCGGGGGCTTCAGGTTAAGTCCAAGGATGAGGGATCTCTTGATAAGGGATATCGGAGTGACGATTTTGAAGAGTCTTCCTGGGGGGATTTCCCAATCGGAGAAAGAGAGGCAGCGAAGGTATCTGCAGAGCGGGCCCCAGCTCCTTCCGTTAGTGGCTGGAAACTATCTCCTGGAGAGATCGAACGGGAGATAGAGGAGCTTAAAAAAGAGAGGGAGGAATTGGCCCAGAAATCCTCTGATCTTCTCAAGAAAGCCGAGGAATTTTATGGTAGGGCCGCTGAACTATCGAAATCTAAAGGTACAATCGGTGAACCTTAAGGCTGGTTTGGTGATAGTCGGTCGCCTGGCGGTAGGACTTCTAATTCTATTGGCAGCCTCAACGTCCGTCTCTGGTGAGAACAGAAGGGTCAAGGCGAAAGTTGGAGTGGAATACGATGGCAATGTCTTTGAGGAGACTGATGATAGAACTGGCGGCTTGAGAGCAAGATTTTACCTGGATTCGAGCTCGACCCTTTTCCGCTCCGAAAGAGTCTTGGCATCCCTCAGATACCAGGCTGGATTCAAAAGGTATCTTGGTTCTGTCCCCCAGGATTCCCTTTCGGCGGTTGAGCCAATCGTAAATTCTCTGAGTCTTGACCTGGGGCACAAGCTTACTGAGAGGATTGTCGTTGCAATAGGCAGTGAACTCAAGAGCAGAATCCTGATCGATGGGGGCCAAAGACACCTACCCAACCAAGACGGCTATCTTCAGGGGGCCGCCGGGTTATCCTTAAAGATCGGCCTATCCAGAGATTTAGTAGGAACCCTCTCCTGTCAAGGGTCATTCGTCAATTTCAAAGACTTCCAAGAGTTCGATCTCCGGGCGCGAGAGATTCAGATTGCTCTGGACAAGAGGTTCTCCGGGAGGCTCCGGTGCGGACTTGAGGCCTCTTGGAAGAGATTGAACTTCAATAGAGACTCGCTAAATAAGGAATGGCAGCCCAGGGAGGAACCTCAGAGAGATTCTTTGCTGCAAACTGGATTTAACTTTAAGTTTTACAGACTGTTTCTGATGAACGGCAGCTATTCCTTTTTGACAAGCAGTTCCAATAGCTGCGGATACTCTTTCAGTGCTCACAGGTTTACCCTGTTGTTGGGAAAGATGCTTACAAATCAGATTAGCCTTCAGCTCTACGGTGTTTTTCAACTGAAGAGATATACGGATAATATCCCAGAAATTCCCCTTGTTTTCGTGCCGCATAAGGAATTGGAGGGCACTGTGCTTGTGGTAAAATTATCTGGGGACATCACGGATCGTTATGCGATCGATGTCAAATATGCCCTGCATAGAGATGAATCTGTGCAAAGAGATAGATTCCACACCAAAAGCCTGTACTCTTCCTCTTTGAGTCTTACCTTCTGAATGCGAAAGCATCAGAAATCTGAGAGACACTATCA
>DAOVPH010000085.1 GCA_030629295.1 Candidatus Latescibacterota bacterium
GAGCTCAGAGAAGGGGCAGACTTCAGCAAAACAGCCCAAGAGCGCTCTGACGACAGCGGCACTGCCTCCAAGGGCGGCGATCTGGGATGGTTTGGACAAGGACAGATGGTAAAACCCTTCGAAAAGGCAGCCTTCGCCTTGAAAACCGGACAGATATCCGACCCGGTGAGAACGCCCTACGGATGGCATATTATTAAGCTGGTCACCAGGAAAAAAGAGGCCGGAGAGGAGAAGATCAGGGCAAGCCACATCCTGTTCAAGATCGAACCCAGTCAAGAAACTATCGAGTCGTTAAGAAAGGAAACCGAGGCTTTCATTTCCGACGCCGATGAAGAAGGGTTCGAAACAGCCGCCAAGGCCAGAGGATTAGAGATCAAAGAGACAGGATTTTTCTCCAAGGACGGATATATCCCTGGCATCGGCAGGGCAAGATCCTTGAGTGACTTCGCTTTCAAAAGCCAGCCAGAGGCAATTTCTCCTTTCTACGAGAACAGGACAGGATTTTGGATCCTGCAGTTGCAAGAGAAAAAAAAGGCCGGGATTAGACCCCTTGAGGAAGTGACAGCCGATATCCGCAGAAACCTCGAGGAAGAACAGCGAAGAGAGATGGCTAATGAAAAGTTAGAAAAAGCGGCCAGTGAACTAAAAAAAGGAGTCTCATTAGAAGACGTGGCCAAATCTGTTTCCTTGGAGGTCAAAACCGCAGGGTCTTTCTCTCGGTCTGAATACTTGCCAGACATCGGCACTAAGAATCAGTTTGTCAGTACCGTTTTCCGACTCCAACCGGGAGAAACAAGCGGAATTGTCTCCACGGAAAGAGGCTATTATATTATAAAAGTTTTAGAAAAACAGTATATTGATGAGGAAGACTTCCAGGTGCAAAAGGATGCGATCCGTAAGAAACTGCTTTCCCAAAGGCAATACGAAGCCTACAGCACTTGGTTGGCGAATTTAAAACAGAAAGCACAAATTGTAGATAACCGTCATTACTTCTACAGTGAGTAACCATTGAAGATTAAATATATTCTCCTACTCATCCCCTTGAGTTTGGTCACAGTCCTTTTAGGCTGTTGGTATTATTCCACTTCGGGTTCAACGCTGCCACCTCACATCAAAACTGTGGCTGTGCCCTTAGCAGAAAATGAGACTCTGGAATACGGTATTGAAACCCATTTGACCGATGCCGTTATCGCTGCCTTTGTTTCGGACAACACTCTGCGGGTAGTGGAGAAAAAAGCAGCAGACTCGTTGATCAAGCTGAAGGTCGTCGACGTGAAGGATGAACCGCTCACTTACAGTGCAGAGAAAACTGGCGAGAAAGCCCAGGAGTACAGGCTTTCCATCCAGGTGCAGATTTGCCATTTAGACTTGCGGAAAGACACGAAGCTGTGGGAGGAGAAATTGCTGGAAGGTTGGGGTGCTTATCAGGCACCGGGTGAGCCGGAACAGAGGGCTGAAGGTATAGACGCAGCAGCCAAGATGTTGGCCTCAGAGATACTCCAGCGAACCGTTGCCGGTTGGTAGGTGGCAATCTGAGCCAACGTAGCTCAGCAGGTAGAGCAGCTCACTCGTAATGAGCAGGTCGTCGGTTCGAATCCGACCGTTGGCTCCAAGTTAATTCTTTTGTTTAAGGACATTTAGCCAAGTGTGATTGAGTGTCTTTTTTCTGCCCTTTTTGGCTTGGTGTCCAAATAGTCACTAAAATCGAAATTCTCAGGTGTTCCAAAATCCAATTTGTCCACGGCACCCTTCAGGTGCCAGGTGAGAATAACGCATGGTCATCTGGACAGTCTTGTGGCCCATAAGGGCTTGAACCGTCCTTAAGTCCACCCCTGCCATGACAAGATGTGAGGCAAAAGTATGCCTTAGATCGTGAAATCTGGCATGTCCCAGGCCTGCCTTCTTAACTGCCGTGTGGTAACTCCTCTTCAAGTCGTCGTACGACCTCCCGCTCTTGTTCTCAAACACATACAGTGATGTGCTGTTCTGTGGCAACTCCCTCAGTGTTCTCCAGAGCAAATCGTTCATGGGGATAGTCCTGTTTTCATAGTTCTTTGTGTGGAACTCTTTCCGGTTTCTCACGGTGATTATCCCTTTCCAGAAATCGACATCCTCCCACATCAGATTGAACAACTCTCCCTTGCGCATTCCTGTGTTTAATGCGGTCAGGACAATAGGATAAAGGTGAGGCGGACACTGGGCCAAAAGCGCCCTGCACTCCTCCTTGGTGAGATATCGAGGTTCCTTGGTCACAACCTTTAACAGCTTCACGCCAACGGCGGGATTCTGTCCATTGTGTACGCATTGATAGGGTTGGCCCGAGGAATGACAATGATCCGTTCGCCATCGGTCATAGAAATGTGCTTTTCCTCACGCACTACCCAAAATCCTGCTTTTTCAAACACTCTGACGCCAGAACGGTGAGATATACCTGCAAGTTTTGGCATGGCTATGCTGGCACCTCAATGAGACGAGTGACTTTGTCCTTGGTAAGTTCCTCGGCTGTTGCCAGATATGTCTTAATGGCGTCCCTTATGTTTTCCAGCGCCTCGTCCTCAGTGGTACCCTGAGACCAGCATCCTGGCAGCCCAGGACACCAGACCGCATAACCCTCCTCAGTCTTCTCAAGTTTAACTCTGTACTCCATTGTTTCCCCCCTTCAAATTTCTTTGAGTTTCCTCAGAGCTTTGATGTGGGTCTGTTGCTGATCAGGCGGTCAGCATAGATATTCCTCTTCAGCTCCTCAGCGTCTATCAAACCCCTCCAGCCGCCAGCGGTAGACCTCAAAACCTCACCAAGCTTGATTGTGCAAAATGGAAAGTGTCTCACTCCAAATTCTCCAAGACTTCGCTTGGTTCACACCATTTCAGAGTTCTGATATCACGTCCCTCGAGGATTTCTATGACGTGCTGTTTCTCTCCACAAGGCTGAGGGACTTGCTTTGCTGCTCCAGACAGAAGCTCATTTGCCTTATCCACCCTGATGCCAAAATCGAGATCCGTGTACGGGTACTTACAATTATTCACCGCAATCACCTTGCCCGAAGTGTCATAAACGGGGCTTCCACTTGTTCCACCAGTCATATCGAAGTTATACTGAACAATGTAGGTACTTCGACTACTCACTGTTGCTAGCGGAGAGGGAGGTCTCAAGGCGCTGATAGTTCCGTCCTTAAAAGTAGCAATGAGTGGAGGTATCTCGTCCCGATTGCTGACCGGAGATATCCCGGCCCAACCTCCGTTCTGGAGTTCGCCCGGGAACCCCAGGGTGGCGATCCTCTGTCCCTCTTTAAGCCTGTAGACATCGCTATCTGATGCCAAAGCTGCCTTGTAGTAGATTCGGCCCTCAGAGATTTTCAGATATCCTACATCTGGACTCTCAAGGTTGTCAGGATCCCAGCCGCTATGAGTTCTATACCCCCCGATAAAATAATAGGTGTACTTGTAATACAGCCGGGTAGTCTTGTTGCGGACAACCAGCCAATCTGAGTAAAGGTTAGTCCCAAATTTCTCGTTGAATGCTTCGAGTTCTTCATCACACTCTATCAGCGCATCAACAATATGAGCAGCGGTAAGCAATCTTGTATCGTCCACGGCAAACGCTGTGCCAAGGAAGCCAACCTTATACTCGCCGTTTGGGAGCGGCAATCCCCAGAACACTGCGTATACCGAGCGGTTCAATTTTGCATTCACCGTGCCCCAGTCGACAGATATCCCTTCAAGTTCGGCAATCCTCGCCTCCAATTGCGCTATGTCAGTTGCTGTCATTTGAGGTTTCTGGAGTATTTCCCTGATGTCCGCTATTTCCTCAGCATTCTGGGGGGTAACTTCCATGGAGTTTAAGCGCTGCAATAATTCCTGGCGGTGTTCTTCTACGGAAGTTTCCAGCGTATCTACTCGTTGCTCTAATTCTTTTACCCGCCCTGAGAGCGGATTTTCGGAGCAACCTGGCAGCAAAAGCATAATTAAAGCCACTACTCCCAAAACATATTTCATTGACATTCGTTACCTCCTTTCTCTTATATGCTCTCCAATACTACGGAGAGCGCGGACTGGGTTTGGGATGCAGGCCATTTCTCTCCCTTTTGCCAGAGCAAGAACGGCAACTACTTGGCCAACACAATGTTAGGAAACCAGAAATGCAAAATTTTACTAGAAAAAAATCTGCGACCGTGCCCCTCTTGGCGAGCGTTTCCATTAGAAGCATTGCTTGCAAATGTGCCAAGCATCCTCTGTTCTGAGCAGTTCGTTGTCCCCCGGGTCCTTCTCGGCAGCCATAGTGTCCCGGATGGCCTTTTTCAAGACCTTCCGGGCAGCGGCAAATCCTGGTCTTTGAGGCACTTCTGTATATCTTGAAGCTCACCTAAGATGATCCCCTGCCATTGGAACAGATAAAGCTCCTCTGCTTCAGGCAGAGTTTTTGTCTGCATCAGAGCTTTAACGATCTCTTCGATATTTAAAGCCTTCTCTGTGCATTCCTCAGGCTTTGCTGTTTCAAGCAAGTTCAGTGCATCCGTCAGAGCCCGCCTTGTCTCTCCCATCTTTCCTCTAATGTATTCTTTTGTTTTCTCTGAGAGAGCATCGAATCCCAACACTTCACATTCCTCGTTTGAGATAGCTCTATCTCATTTTCCACGACTGCACCGACAATGAATTCACTACTTGCTTCTACTTCTTCCTAAGGGGTTAAGGTAACTCTTCTCGAATATAAGTCGATAAAAGTCTTTTGAAAGCGGACCTCAGGCTCTGCCCTCTTCCCCGCCACATACTCGGAGCCGCTTACTTCAAGATCCAGATGTCCTCCGAATGTCAATCCATAGAAGAACCCTATACCGTCTCCTGTAACATTTCCCTCTGCACCTTCCCACAAAGGCCCGGCTATAGCGGATATATCAAATTCTCCCCGGCTGGTAAGTTGTGTTCTTTCAATTTTACCTGCATCTGGAAAGAGTTGGGACGGTAGAAAAGTGATGAAGGTGTCGGTTATCAGAGTATCTGCGGAGAAATAGAAGCTCTGGTGGGCTCCAGAGGTATCTGTATAATCATAATCAAGATCGAGGTAAACATGATAAGCGTCTGCCCCCTTGGATGAGGTCCAGCTAACCGTTAAGCTGGTTCCAACAGGAATGTCAACGACAGAAGAGGTATCATGGGAGGTGATCTCAAACTGATCTGGCAAGACGATATTCGCCCGGGCAGTTCCAGGGCTTCCGTTGACCTTTGTGTAAGTCACAACAAGGCTAGCTGAATCTCCAGCAGGAATGGAAAAATCATCAAGGCTGAACACAATTCCCTGGAGAAAATAACCAGCGCATCCTCCCCCAGTTAAGGGTGATGTAAAGGGAATTCTGATGCCGTTGATCTCTACACTTGGGACCTCAGGGGCATTGGAGATCAGTACATAAGCAGGGAGCTCTTCCAATTCTGGGGCTCCCACAGCACCCCAGAGATAAACAGGCAAGGAGTCACCTGAAGGGCCTACCGGACCCTGAGGTCCTTCGCAACCTATGAGCCCTACGTAAAGGGCTGCTATCACCGACACTAATATAAACACAACCATTGATCGCCTCATTTTGGACTCCTTTTTCCTAAGCTCGTCCGAGGAAATTTTCTCTTGACTTTGGCCTTTTAAGCTGTCGCGGCATTGAACCAGCAGATCCTCTGCCTCGATAAGGAGCTCGATCCACAGAAACTTTTGCCATCCCTTCCCAGCATAGCCGATATCCTGGCCGCTGGCATCCGCTGCTGCAACTGCCCTATTTCATCAACTTGAAGGCACATAAAAAGCCGGACTGCGTATTACCTTTTATGGCTTTCAGCAATCCGGCTCAGGTAGTTTTCTCATTCTGAGGCCCCTTATGTCTGTCGGTTGAAGCTTTCACCCCTCCCCGGGTTCCCAGATAAGGACATCGTCCTTCTACATTGCTAAATAATATAGAGAATGTTCAAGAAAAGTCAAGAAAGATTTGGGGGCCACTAAGGGAAAACGGCACTGTCTATTAGTGGAGGCACACGAAATCAAGGTATTAAGAAACCAGAAGTCGAAATTTTTGCTAGAAAAAAATTTGGGATTGGTCAAATCCGTTGGATGGAACTCCTACAAGGTGAAATTCTATAAGGAAGCAGGCCATATGTGGACGGGCAGAGAGATTTTCGGTAATATGTATATAGCTGCTGTAGGGACTCAAAAGGGGGGTTGCTTTTGTTAAGCGGGGTTTCCGGTATCTGCTCTCAGATATTTCCTGGCTCCTGTAGTATATGTAAAATCGGGCGTCTCAATAATCAATAACTGAGGCACCCGTGTTGTCCATTTACCGATTGACCCCACTGGGTCAGCTAAAAAACTTGACTTTTTTGAGCGAAGAGTCTATATTCAACACAGCAGTTGGGTACTAAATCTGGTGTCCAAATATTGACTAAGAGACGCCAAACATTAGCAAATCTTATCAAAACAAATCCAATTAAACACACTCTATTTGTCGAGAAAAATCTTACTTTTGGCCTTCTTTCTTTAAGGGAATCAAAAGGTTAGAAAAGGCCCTCAACCTCACTCGTAATGAGCAGGTCGTCGGTTCGAATCCGACCGTTGGCTCCAAGTCAACAAATCAAAACATTCATTGATCCATTCGTAAGAAGTCCAAAATCCTCCCTCTCCCTTAGAGGGAGAGGGTCGGGGTAAAGGTGAAGGTCTTGATATTTCAACTGTTTTTTTCTCCCCCTCCCCTTTTTCCCCTCCCCTGTGGGGAGGGGAAATGCGACTTTTTGCGAGTGAATCATTTATTAAGAAATCACATCCTTAAGGAGCAAACAGATGTCTAAGAAAATATGGATTGCCATAGCCTTGACGGCC